>NZ_JBIUVJ010000018.1:46134-91893 GCF_044742875.1 Pseudomonas sp. NPDC087817 | reverse complement strand
GCGCAGCCAACCGAGATAGATTAAGCGAACTCCTGAATTACACTTAGGAAATAGGAGTTTTGCGGGTAAGACTACCCAAAGAACCGCGAAGAATACGTCAGCCATCAAAACGCCGCCAGCGACGTCTATCGGCCCATCCAAAGTAGCTCAATCGACACAATGGGTTGTCCCGACGCGATGCATTGCATAGGCTTGCGCGATTGTTTGCCCGCGCCAGACGCGAGCCGCCTCGAGGAGACTGTAAATGGGCCTGAATAACCAGTGGATGCAACGCGATCTCGCGGTGCTGTGGCATCCCTGCACCCAGATGAAAGACCACGAACAGCTGCCGCTGATCCCGATCAAGCGCGGTGAAGGCGTCTGGCTCGAAGACTTCGAAGGCAAACGCTACCTCGACGCGGTCAGCTCGTGGTGGGTCAATGTGTTCGGCCACGCCAACCCGCGCATCAACCAGCGCATCAAGGATCAGGTCGATCAACTGGAACACGTGATTCTGGCCGGTTTCAGCCATCAACCGGTGATCGAGCTGTCCGAGCGTCTGGTGAAGATGACGCCCGAGGGCCTGAACCGGGTGTTCTACGCCGATAACGGGTCGTCCTGCATCGAAGTCGCGCTGAAAATGAGCTTTCACTACTGGCTCAATCGCGGCCAGCCTGCCAAGAAGCGCTTTGTCACTCTGACCAACAGCTACCACGGCGAAACCATGGCGGCGATGGCCGTTGGCGACGTGCCGCTGTTCACCGAGACCTATAAGGCGCTGCTGATGGACACCATCAAAGTGCCGAGCCCGGATTGCTACGGGCGCCCTGAAGGCATGAGCTGGGAAGAGCACTCGCGCAATATGTTCGCGGCCATGGAGCAAACCCTGGCCGAGCATCATGACAGTGTTGCGGCAGTGATCGTCGAACCGCTGATTCAAGGCGCCGGCGGCATGCGCATGTATCACCCGGTGTATCTGAAACTGCTGCGCGAGGCCTGCGACCGCTACGGCGTGCATTTGATCCTCGACGAAATCGCCGTCGGCTTCGGCCGTACCGGGACGATGTTTGCCTGCGAGCAGGCCGGCATCCGTCCGGACTTCCTCTGCCTGTCCAAGGCCCTGACCGGTGGTTACCTGCCGCTGGCGGCGTGCCTGACCACCGACGAGGTTTACAGCGCGTTCTACGACGACTATCCGACACTGCGCGCCTTCCTCCATTCGCACAGCTACACCGGCAATCCGCTGGCGTGCGCGGCGGCGTTGGCGACGCTGGATATCTTCGAGCAGGACAATGTGATCGAGAACAACAAGGCACTGGCCCAGCGCATGGCATCGGCGACGGCACATCTGGTCGATCACCCGAACGTCTCTGAAGTGCGCCAGACCGGCATGGTCCTGGCCATCGAGATGGTCAAGGATAAAGCCACGAAAGAGGCCTACCCTTGGCAGGAGCGCCGTGGCTTGAAGGTGTTCCAGCATGCGCTGGAGCGTGGCGCGTTGCTGCGGCCGCTGGGCAGCGTGGTGTATTTCCTGCCGCCGTACGTGATCACCCCGGAACAGATCGACTTCCTCGCCGAAGTCGCCAGCGAAGGTATCGACATCGCCACCCGTGACAGCGTCAGCGTGGCGGTGCCGAAGGATTTCCATCCCGGTTTCCGTGACCCCGGCTAAGCACGACCGTACTCGTTCCCACGCTCTGCGTGGGAATGCAGCCCGGGACGCTCCGCGTCCCAAAAGCGGACGCAGAGCGTCCAATGAGGCATTCCCACGCAGAGCGTAGGAACGATCTACTTAAAGAGAACCACCATGAGACTGTCCCGCTTCTTTATCGACGCCCCCCTGAGCACTGGCGAACACGAATTGCCGGAAGCCCAGGCGCATTACATCAGCCGCGTGCTGCGCATGGCCGAGGGCGATGCGGTGCAGCTGTTCGACGGCTCCGGTCATGAGTTTCGCGGATCGCTGGTGGAAGTCGGCAAGAAACGCGTCGTCGTGCAGATAGACGAACAATTGCCCGGCCAGGTCGAATCGCCGCTGCAGATCCACCTCGGCCAGGGCCTGTCCCGGGGCGAGCGGATGGACTGGGCGATCCAGAAAGCCACCGAGTTGGGCGTGAGCGAAATCACCCCGATCTTCAGCGACCGCTGCGAAGTCCGCCTGAAGGACGAACGCGCCGACAAACGCCTGCTGCACTGGCGTCAGGTGGCGATCAGCGCTTGTGAGCAATGCGGGCGTTCGCGGGTGCCGGTGATTCATCCGCCGGTGCTGTTGGCGGACTGGATCAAACAGACCGAAGCTGATCTGAAGCTGGTGCTGCACCCGGTGGCCGAGCCGATGGTGAGTCATGCCAAACCGGCAACACTGGCGTTCCTGATCGGGCCTGAGGGTGGGCTGACGGATGCTGAGGTTGAGCAGGCCAAGGGCAACGGCTTCCATGCCGCCCGCCTCGGCCCGCGAGTGTTGCGCACCGAGACCGCGCCGGTGGTTGCACTGGCGGTGGCCCAACAACTTTGGGGTGATTTCTAGGACGCCATCGCTGGCAAGCCAACTCCCACAGGTTCTTCGTTGATCAAAAATTTTGTGAACAACACTGAACCCTGTGGGAGCTGGCTTGCCAGCGATTGGCAGCGCCTCGGTCTACAGGACGTAAAACATAATCGCCACAAAGTGCAGCAGGCTCCCGGCGATGACGAACAGATGCCAGATCCCGTGCGCATGCCGCAACCGGTGGTCCAGGGCAAAAAAGATAATCCCCACGGTGTACAAAACCCCACCGGTTGCCAGCCAGGCAAACCCGATGGTGCCCAGCGCCGCAATCAATGGCTTGACCGCCACTAGCACGATCCAGCCCATCACCGCGTAGATCACGATCGACAGAATCCGCGCCTCGGAACGCGGTTTGATCTCCTGCAAGATCCCGATCAGCGCCAGCCCCCAGACAATCCCGAACAACGTCCAGCCCCACACCCCGCGCAAGGTCACCAGACAGAACGGCGTATAACTGCCGGCAATCAAAAGGTAGATCGAAAAGTGATCGACCTTCTTCATGATCGCTTTTTTGCGCCCGCGCACGCTGTGGTACACGGTCGATGCGCTGTAAAGCACCAGCAGGGTGAAAGCGTAAATCGCCACACTGACAATCTTCCATGGACTGCCATCCAGGCTGGCGATCACCAGCATCCACACCCCGCCGATAAAAGCCGCCACCGCCCCGACCAGATGGGTCCAGGCGTTCAATCGTTCTCCGTGATACATGTATCGCTCACCTCAATATTCATTACCGCAGCGCGCAAGGCTCGGGCCTTGAGCGTAAAAGCGCAATGTTTCTGTTCAACGCGAACCTGCGCGTGCCCGGTTAATTGGGCACAATCGGCCGATACCAAAAAGAGTCCGCGCCATGCTGATCGACGAAGAATTGACCCTGAAAAAACTCGAGGTGTTCCTCGCCTTCATGCGCACCGGCAATCTGGCCCGCGCCGCTGCCGAGTTGCAGACCAGCAATGTCAGCGTGCATCGCGCGATTCACTCGCTGGAGAGCGCCCTGCGCTGCCCGCTGTTCAAGCACGAAGGCCGCAACCTGACACCACTGGAAAGCGCTTATGTGCTGGAAGAACGCGCACAGAAGCTGATTCAGGACGTGGTCGAAAGCGTACGCCTGACCCGCGAAGCCGCCGGGTTCTCCGCTGAACGTTTCAAGCTTGGCTCGTTGTATTCGCTGACGGTGAAGACCGTACCGCAACTGATCATGGGCCTGAAGATCCGCCGCAGCGAACTCAACATCGATCTGATCCTCGGTTCGAATATCGACTTGCTCTACAAGCTGAAAAACATGGAAGTCGACGCGATTCTGGTGTCGCTGGACGACAGCATCAACGACCCGGACTGCGAGCAGATTGCGCTGTTCTCCGACGACATCTTCCTCGCCACGCCAGCGGACTCAAGGTTCGCCCAGCGCAGCGAAGTGGATCTGGCGGAGGTGCGCGATGAAACCTTCATTACCCTGACCCAAGGCTTCGCCACCCATCAGGACGGTAACCGGGTGTTCAAGCAGGCAGGGTTCGAGCCGAAGGTGGCGATGCAGGTGAACGACATCTTCACCCTGCTGAGCATGGTCAGCTCTGGAGTAGGTTATGCGTTGCTGCCAGGGCGGATTGCGGCGGTGTATGAGAATCGGGTGAAGTTGATTCCGTTGCAGGAGAAGTACCGGTTGCAGCAGCACATTGGCGTGGTGTTCTTGAAGGCCAAAGAGCGGGATCCGAACTTGCTGGCGTTGTTGGCGGAGTGTCGGATGTATGCGAATCGGCAGTTGGCGGATTAACAGCAGATCAAGAGCTTACCCCCTCACCCCAGCCCTCTCCCCCAGGGGGCGAGGGGGAAAGGGAGCAGATCTTCATGGGTTTCAAGACCTGAGTTCGACTCAGGACTTTCAGGTCGGCGTACCTCCAACATCCACCGCGGTCAGTCCCCTCTCCCCCCGGGAGAGGGCTAGGGTGAGGGGCTTTTGATCTTCAGCCCACAATCCCGCGAACAATGAAGAACAACAACGAAGGCCCAAGCAAACACCCAAGCCCGGTATGGAACGTCGCCGTCAACGCCCCATAAGGCACCAACCGCCGATCCGTCGCCGCCAGCCCGGCAGTCACCCCACTCACCGTGCCGGCCAACCCACCAAACACCATCGCCGAACGCGGATTATCCAGGCCCATCCAGCGCGCCGCGACCGGCGTGCCGACCATCACCAGAATCGCCTTGATCAACCCGGTGGCAATCGACAGCGCCATCACATCCGAACTCGCGCCAATCGCCGCCCCCGTCACCGGCCCGACGATATAAGTCACCGCGCCCGCGCCAATGGTGGTCATGCTCACCGCATCGCGATAACCGAACGCCCAGGCCATGCTCGCGCCGACAATGAACGGCAGGATCGTGCCCAGCAGCAGCGCAATCACACCAATCAACCCGGCCTTCTTCGCCTCGGTCGCCTGCACTTCGAACGCGGTGGCGACGATCGCGAAATCACGCAACATCGCCCCGCCCATCAGGCCGATACCGGAGAACAGCGTCAGATCCGCCAGGCCTTTCTGCCCGCCAGTCATGGTGCCGCCGACCCAGGCCAATACCAGACCAATGACAATGGCAATCGCCGAGCCGTGAATGCGCCCGAACGTCAGACGTTTCGAGAGAATCACCGACACCCACATGATCACGCCGACGAAGGCGAAAGCAGTGACCAGACCGTTGTGTTCCAGACCGTTTTCAATGAGTGCCCACATGTCAGCGACCTCCTACCGGGGTGCCGACCGGAGTGACTTCCACCGGTTCGTCGGGCAATGGCTCGCCCTTATGGGTGCGGCTGATCAAGGCAATCGTGCAACCACACACCACCACCGAACCAATCGCCGCCAGCACCGCCACCGGTCCGCCGTGCAGGGCGGTGACGACGTTTTGTTGCGCAGCCATCGCCACCACCACCGGAATATACATCGCGCCCCAGAAGCCGACGCCCATCTCGCAATCCTTGGTCATGCCGCCGCGTTTCTGCATCCACAACCGCGCGCAGATCAACAGGATCATCGCGATGCCGACCCCGCCGACATTGGATTTGACCCCCAGCAGCACACCGAGCATGTCACCCATGATCACCCCTGCCAGCGTACAGATCGCCAACAGCGCCACACCGTAAATAATCATTGTTGTAGTCCTCAAAGTGCATCGTCGAATGTTGTTTTTGTTGTTCGAAGCCTGAGTCGCGGCGGTTTAGAGTTGGCGGCTTCCCTCCTCACGCAACAGCGCCTGCAAGGTGTCGAGCCGCGCACTGTCGAAGGCAGTGACAGTGCCCGATTCGAACACCCGGCGCGCCAGCCCGGTCAGTACCGCACCGGGCGGCAGTTCGATCTGTAACCGTACACCGCGCTCGTAAGCGCTTTGCACGGTGCCGCGCCAGTCCACCACGCGGCACATGTTGAAAGCGAGGTCGTCGCGTAGCGCTTCGGGCTTGATGACCGGACGCGCACGACTGCCGCTCAGGTAAGCAATTTTTGGGGCTTTCAGTTCTACCTTGGCGAAGGCTTCGGCAAGGGTTTGCGCCGGTTTTTCCAGCAGCGGGCAGTGCGACGGCACACTCACCGCCAGACGCTTTGCCAGACCGGCACCACGGCCGCGCGCCAGTTCGGCGACCGCTTGCATCGCCTCGTCGCTGCCGGCAATGACGACCTGGTTATCGGCGTTGATGTTGGCCAGGTACACCGGCGAATCTTTGCTGTGCACCTGCGCCAGCAGCGTTTCGACGGTGGATAACTGCAGGCCGATGATCGCGGTCATGCCGTAGCCCTGTGGATAAGCCTGCTGCATCAGCTCGCCACGCAGGCTGACCAGATGCAACGCATCGCTGAAGCGCAACGCCCCGGCAACCACCGCTGCCGGGTAAGCACCGATGGACAAACCGGCGACGTAATCCGCCGTGAGTCCGTCCTGCAACAACTGCCGTGAAGCCGCGACCCCGGCGATCAGCAGACAAAGCTGCACCGCCCTCGTTGTGCGCAGCGCCTCGGCCGAGTCAAGCAACCGCACATCTTCACCGAGTACATCACTGGCCTCGGTCAACGTTTCTCCAGGCAAACGCTGGAGCATGCCTGCTTGCTGCGCGCCCTGGCCGGGAAACACCAGCAGACTGCTCACGCTGCCTGCTCCTGCGGATTCCATGGATCGGCGACCAGACAGGCCTGATCGACGTTTTTCAGCAGCACCCGTGCCGAACCGCTGGCCCACTCGCGCAGGGCCACAGCACCGAACGGCGTCTGCAATTGCATGTCGACCCGGCACAAGGCCTGATCGAACAACGCGACCAGTTTTCGTGCCTGATTACGGGTGAGCAGTTGCGGGGTACGCAGGATCAAATCGAGATCACTGGCCGCGTGCATCGCGGTAAAACCACTGGCCAATTCAAAGCCGACGCTGCCGCTGACACCCCAGACCCAACCGCAGTCATCGAGCATCGGCCGCAGTTGTTGGAGCGCCTGCATCACTGGCAGATCGCGCTCGCAATCGACATGACACAGCGCTTCGGGACTGACCCGACAGGTAATCGAATCGATAGCCATGAATGCCGCCAGCCGTTGCTCGCGCAATACGCCGCGCACGCCGACCGCGATTAAACCTTCCTCGCTCAGCGCCCGCCGCACCACCACCGGTTGCCCGGCGGCCAATGACTCGACTGCCCACTGCGGCGCACCCGCCGGCAACTGCGCCGGGGTCATGCCCCAAAGCAGGTCGTGAGCCAGAGGGGTGCTCACCACTGCGCCCTCAGCAACTCGCGAACCTTGCTCGAGGCCGCACGATTCTTGGCGCCGAGACGATTGCTCAGATCAGTGCCGGAGATATCGCCAATGGCTTGCTTCAGGCATTCGTTAACCCTTGATAGATCCTCCGCCGTCGGCTGTTCAATCTGCTCAACCGACAAGGTTTCCCAGAGCAATCCGAGGCTGGCGTAGCTGTCGATGTCATAAGCCATCGGCGGCACACTGGCGGTCAGCGCTTCCAGTTCTTCAACACTGCGCAAGGTCACCCGCGCCGCCGAAGCCTTGCCCATCGCATGCACCATCACCCCCGGATCACGCAGCGCGATCAGGCGGTTGGCCTGATAACCGTGAGCCAGAAACGCCCCGGACATCGCCTTGCCCACCAACAACGCAATCACCGGATGCCCGGCCAGACGCGCGCGGGCATAGCTGTCCGCAGCGCCGGCCAAGGCCTGATGAATGCCGAGCGCTTCTTCACGCCGACCATAAGCCTGGCTCGGCACATCGACGATGGCGATGATCGGGCGCTTCTGCGCCTTATCACGATCAGCAGTGACCGCATCATCCACAGCCTTGGCCAGACCCCAGCCTTCAAGCAAACCGACTTCGCCATTGCGAGCACGCGGAAAACGATTGTCCGGGTCAGCCACCACAGCGATAAAACGCCCCAGCTCACCGTCAGCGACCTTCAACGAGGCCGGCAGCCCTTCGACCGCGACAGCGCCCGCGCTCAAGGCGTTGAACCAGTTCAAACCGCGCAGTGAATAACCGCTCATGAGCGCTCTCCTTGATACAGATCGCGAACCACCGACGGTTCGATTTGCTGGTCAGTGTTCAGACTGCTCAGGCGTTGCAGGAACCATTCGGCACGTTGGCTGCGCGGTTGCGCCGGCAAACCTTGCTGAAGCAATTCGCCGACTTGCTGACGAATTTTCGCCACGTCATCGGCCACGTAACGGTCTACCAGACCGCTGGCGAAACGCTGCTCGCCGCCAGTCAGGCTCCAAATGAACGGCCGGTCGCGGGAGTCGTATTCTTCGATCCCCGCTTCCTGCTCAATCACCTGCGGGCCGTTGAGGCCGAGGCGTGCTTCCTGGGTCACCAGCAAATAGCTGCACAGCGCCGCTGCAATCGACATACCTCCGAAACAACCGACGCTACCGGCGACCACACCGACCACCGGTTGGTACTGCTGCAAATCGACAATCGCCGCATGAATATCGGCAATCGCCGCCAACCCGAGATTGGCTTCCTGCAAACGCACACCACCGGTTTCCAGCAGCAACACCGCGCGGGTCGGAATGCCTTTGCGGTTGTCTTCAGCCGCCAGTTCCAGCGCACCGGCAATCTTCGCCCCGCCGACTTCGCCAAGGCTGCCGCCCTGAAATGCGCCTTCAATCGCCGCGATCACCACCGGCAAACCGTCGAGGCTGCCCTTGGCGATCACCACGCCGTCATCGGCTTGCGGCACCACGCCCTGGCGTTCGAGCCATGGCGACATGACGCGTTGAAACGGATCAAGCAATTCGCGAAAAGTCCCGGCATCGAGCAAGGCTTTCGCCCGTTGCCGTGCGCCGAGTTCGACGAAGCTGTGTTTGTGCAAAAGCGCTGCGCTGTCAGTCATGGCCGATCTCCTCGAAACCTTGTTCCAGTCGCAGTCGCACGACACCGGGGGTCGCGCCGAAATCGTGAATATCGATGGCCATGGCCGGCGGCGTGGTGCCGTCGAACATCCGCGCAAACAGATGCTGCCAGCGCAACTGCGCACCGTTGACCGAGGTCTGCACATTGATCGTCAGCTTGCCGGCCAGGCCCGGTTCGATCAGCACTTCCAGATCACCCGAGCCGACACAACCGACCAGCGCCCGCCCGCGTGGCGGCTGCCCGGCGGGGAATTCAAACGATAGGGTTTCCATCAAAACGCTCCCTGAAGGATGCCGTCGCGCTCGATGCGGTCGAGCAGTAGCGTGGCGGCGAGCAAGTCGGCGGCGCCACCGGGCGAGGCATTCAATGCGATGAGTTGTTGATCGAGTTCGTGCAAACGGCGACGACCGCTGAGGCTGGCGCTGCCACCGGCGTCGAGCACCGCTTGCGCGCCGTGTTGCATGGCGTGCAGGCCTTGTTCGCCAGCGCGGTAGAGCACGCAGGTGTCAGCCAGGTCAGTCATGATCGCGAGCAAGGCGTCGAGTCGGGCGTTCTGTTCGCCGTGGCCGTTGGCGCGGCTGCGCTTGAGTTGCGGCAGGCCGCGTTGCAGCACCGAAGGGAAGCCGAGTTGCGCTTCTTCACGGGCACCACGGGCGCCGTAACACAGGGCGACTTGGGCGCCGTGGCTCAATGGCTTCGGTGCGTAGCGGTCATCCAGCAAGGCCAGACGTGCAGCGCGCAGGGTCACGGCGTTGGCGCTGGAGGATTGCGGTTCCAGTGCAGCGGCCGTCACCAACAGGCCCAAGGCCCAAATTGCTCCGCGATGCGTGTTCACACCGTTGGTGGTGGCGAGCATGGCTTGTTCGCCTTCACGGCCAATGCGGCCAATCGCTTCGCGCAACGTTGAACCGACCTCGCCGATTGCAACTGCCGCTTCAGCCATTTCCTTGAACGCCGGCCACAAGGCCAGCGCTGAAGCGTGCATCAGGCCCAGGTGCAAATCGGTGTGCGCGCCATTGCCACGACGGTCGACCAGCGCCGGTTTCGGCGACAGATCCGCTTCGTCGATCAGCGCGTCCACCGCCAGATCGGCCAATCGATCAGCCAGGGATAGCGGTTTCGCTTGCAGGTTAAATGCGTGCATTACCAGCTCCTGAATTTGGCGGGCGGGTTGTACAAGCCACCAGACCACTCGACCAGATCGGCCACGCTTTTCGCCGCGAGCAGTTCGCGGGTGGCGTCGGTGCGGCGGATGCCGAGGTCTTCGGGCAAGGCGATCAGGCCTTCGCGGCGCATGCGTTCGGTGTCTTTCGGGTTGTGGCGCAGGCCGATGGCGGTGACGCCCGCAACGGCGGCGATCATCGCCTGACGCTCTTCCAGCGAGCGCGCCTTGTACAGGTAGGCGATGCCTTCTTCGGTAAGCAGGTGGGTGACGTCGTCGCCGTAGATCATGATCGGCGCCAGCGGCATGCCGCTTTTCTTCGCCACTTCGACCGCGTCGAGGGTTTCGACGAAGGTCGGTTTGCCGCCCTCCTGAAACGTCTCGACCATTTGCACCACAAGTTTCTTGCCACGTTCGAGCATCGGTTGCTGCGAGTCGTCATGGCGCATGTCCAGCCACGCTGGAGTGCCGTGACGACGACCACGCGGGTCATGGCCCATGTTTGGCGCACCACCGAAACCGGCGAGGCGGCCACGGGTGACGGTAGAGGAATGGCCATCGCCATCGACCTGCAGCGTCGCGCCGATAAACAGGTCCACCGCGTACTGCCCGGCCAGTTGGCAGAACATCCGGTTGGAACGCAGCGAGCCGTCGCGGCCGGTGAAGAACACGTCGGGACGCGCGGCGATGTAGTTTTCCATGCCCAACTCGGTGCCGAAGCAATGCACGCTTTCGACCCAGCCGCTTTCAATCGCCGGGATCAGCGTCGGGTGCGGGTTGAGCGTCCAGTTGCGGCAGATCTTGCCTTTAAGGCCGAGGGATTCGCCGTAGGTGGGCAGGATCAACTCGATGGCGGCGGTGTTGAAACCGATGCCGTGGTTGAGCGATTGCACGTTGTGTTTTTCGTAGATCCCGCGAATCGCCATCATCGCCATCAACACGTGGACAGGCTTGATGTGGCGTGGGTCGCGGGTGAACAGCGGTTCGATATAGAACGGCTTGTCGGCAACTACGACGAAATCGACCCATGACGCTGGAATGTCCACGCGTGGGAGTTCACTGACGTCGTCGACCAACTGGTTGACCTGGACGATGACGATACCGTCGCTGAACGCGGCCGGTTCGATCAGTGCCGGGGTGTCTTCGGTGCTGGGGCCGGTGTAGATGTTGCCGGCGCGGTCGGCCATGAAACCGGCCGAGAGCACGACGTTGGGGATCAGGTCCACCACCAGTCGGGCGTAGAGTTCGATGTAGGTGTGAATCGCGCCGATTTCCAGCAGGCCGTCTTCAAGCAACTGGCTGATGCGCAGGCTCTGGGTGCCGGCGAAGGAGAAATCGAGCTTGCGGGCGATGCCGCGTTCGAACAGGTCGAGGTGCTCGGAGCGGCCGACGCTGGGCATGATCATGTGCAGGTCGTGGAGCTTTTCCGGGTCGGTCTTGGCCAGCGAGCGGGAAAGGAAATCCGCCTGCTTCTGGTTATTGCCTTCGAGCACCACACGGTCGCCGGGATGGATCAGCGCTTCGAGCGCGGTGACGATCTTGTCGGTGGGCAACACCACACCGTCGGCCAGCCCGCGCACCTTGTCGAGACGCCGCTGCTTCTCGTCACGCCGCCGCGTCCAGCGCGAGTCGGGGGAAATTGTTGTTGTCATGCTCACTCCACGGGGTTCGCTGTCGTGGAGCAAAGTTAGGCGTGTGGGGTGAGGGCATCAATCAAGCGCAGTGGTGAATCATTACGCTGAGCGTAACGTTCACCGCCGCCTTCGCGAGCAGGCTCGCTCCCACAGGGGATTTCTATCGTCCGCGAAAACCGGGGGGCACTGAAGATCTAATGTGGGAGCGAGCCTGCTCGCGAAGAGGCCAGCCAAAGCGGCGTAAGTTCTGGATAAGTCCGCCGATGAGTCAGGGGGTTGGCCGGTAGGAAGTTGCTTATGCCACTGGCCCCATCGCTGGCAAGCCAGCTCCCACAGGGTTTTGTGTGGCTCACAAAATTCGAACACAACTCGGACCCTGTAAGAACCTGCAGGCCAGCTCCCACAGGATTCTGCGGGGTTCACAGATTTGAATACGACTCGGACACCGTGGGAGCTGGCTTGCCAGCGATGGGGCCTGTCAGATCACTGAAAGCTCTGGATCAATGGACCAGGCCAGCCTCCACCAACAACTTCTCCAGCCCCAACAAATCCGGCACCTTCGCTACCTGCTCTCCGACCTGCACCGCCGCCTGCTCCAGCGCACACAACGGCACATCGACGTAACTCAACTGGCTATCGAGCTTGTAAGAGCGCGGAATCCCCTGCACCAGCAGCGCAATGAACTTCAACTCCGGCAATCCACCGAGCGCATTGAGAATCACGATCCGCGCCCGCTCGCCAATGACAATTTTCTGCCCGCACGCCGACTCGAAACTCAGCAGCGGAATCTGCCGCTCGCGCCACATCACCCGCCCCAGATACCACGGAGGCGTGTCCAAGTCGAAGGCGCTGGCTTGATAGTCGATCAGCTCGGCCACCGCCACGTTGGGCAGGATCAGATTGCGATCCGCCAACGGCAGCAGCAAACCGGTGAGTTGACTGCTGCGCTGATTGTGCCGGCGCTCATGCATGTTTCTTGCTCCAGTGGGCAATGCTTTCGAGCAGCACCGATTCCTGGTACGGCTTGCCGAGGTAGTCGTTGACGCCGATGGCCATGGCGCGGTCGCGGTGTTTCTGGCCGGTGCGCGAGGTGATCATGATGATGGGCAGGTGTTGCAGGCGTTCGTCGTTGCGCACTTGGGTGGCGACTTCGAAGCCGTCCATGCGCGGCATTTCGATGTCGAGCAGCATCAGGTCGGGCATGTGTTCTTCGAGCAGGAGCATGGCGTCGACCCCGTCCTTGGCGGTCAACACGTTCATGCCGTGGCGTTCGAGCAAACGACTGGTGACCTTGCGCACGGTAACCGAGTCGTCGACCACCATGACCAGCAACGGCTTCTGCGGCTCGCTGTCGATGTCCGGCAGCGTCGGATACTGCGCAACGCGCGCCTGCATTGCGCGGATCGGCGCGAGCAAATCGAGAATCAGCACCACCCGGCCATCGCCGAGAATCGTCGCGCCGGACACGCCCTGCACCGCTGCGAACTGCGGGCCGAGGCTCTTCACCACAATCTCGCGAGTACCGGCCATGGTGTCGACCTGCACCGCTATGCGTCGGTCGTTGTACTGCACCAGCAACACCGGCAACGGCAGGCTCTGACCCAGCAGTTTCGGCCGCGATGAAGTTTTCAGCAGTTCGCCCAGATAGCACAACTCATAGCGTTGGCCACCGTATTGATAACTCGGCGGATCGAGACGGAAATGGCCGTCCAGATCATTCGGCAAGACGCGGACGATACCGTCGATGGTGTTCAGCGGAATCGCATATTGATCCTCACCGCACTGCACCATCAATGCGCGGTTGACCGACACGGTGAACGGCAGGCGAATACGGAAATGCACGCCCTGCCCCGGCACCGAATCAATGCTCATGCTGCCGCCCAACTGGCGGACTTCTTCGTGCACCACGTCCATGCCGACGCCACGCCCGGAAATCTGGGTGATTTTCTCGGCGGTGGAGAAACCCGGCTGAAGGATGAACTGCAACACGTCGCGGTCGCTGATCTCGGCGTCCGGCGCGAGCAATCCGCGCTTGATCGCCTTGCGCCGTACGGCCTCCAAAGGCACGCCGGCTCCATCGTCGCGGATGTCGAAAACGATGTCGCCACCCTCGCGGGACAGGTCCAGCGTGATAGTACCCTGCGCCGGTTTGCCCGCCGCCAGGCGCACTTCGGCAGACTCCAGACCATGGTCGACGGCGTTGCGCAGCATGTGCTCCAGCGGTGCGGCCATGCGTTCCAGCACATTGCGATCCATCTCGCCTTCGGCATTGCCGACGACAAACGCGACGTCTTTGTTCAGTTCTTCGGCAACCTGGCGGACGATGCGCTTGAGGCGCGGCAACATGCGTTCGAACGGCACCATGCGCGTACGCATCAGGCCTTCCTGCAATTCGGTGTTGATGCGGCCCTGTTGCTGCAACAGGTTCTCGGCATCGTGGTTGCGGCGGTCGAGGGTTTCCTTCAGATCAAGCAAGTCGGAAGCGGACTCGAACAACGCCCGCGACAGTTGCTGCAGCTGCGAATGCCGATCCATTTCCAGCGGATCGAATTCCTCGTAGCCGAGGCGCTCGGCATCGACTTGCTGACGGCTGAGGATACGCCCCTGGGTTTCGGTGTCGAGGCGGCGCAACTGATCGCGCATGCGCTCGATGGTGGTTTCCATCTCGTTGAGCGCGACTTGTGCGTCATTGACTTGCTGTTCGATACGACCACGGAAAATCGAGGTCTCCCCGGCCAGATTGACCAGTTCGTCGAGCAGCTCGGCAGAGACCTTGACCATGTCCGCCGCCACCTCGGCAGCGGGTGGCGCGGTCTCGGTTTTAACCGGCAGAGGCAACAGTGGCGGCGCTTCAGGCGTCAGCGGATGGCTGAAACTCTGGATCGCATTGATCAGCCGATCCGCTGGCGGACACGGTTGCCCGGCGCGCACGGCATCGAGCATTTGCGCCAGTCGGTCATGGCCGCGCTGCACCAGCGCAAACAGCTCGGTCGACGCAGGCAGCGTGCCGGCAGAAAGGCTTTCGTAAAGGTATTCGAGTTCGTGAGCGAGGTCGCCGATCGGGCCGATCTCGACCATCCGCGCGCCACCCTTGAGGGTGTGCAGATCGCGCAGCAGGGTTTCCACTTCCTGGCGATTGCCCGGCTCGGCCTGCCAGCGCAGCAGCGCGGCGCCGGAGTTCTCGATGATGTCGAAACCTTCTTCGAGGAAGATTTCCAGCAACTCCGGGTCATGCCCGGCGCCTTCGTGATCGATGGCCGGTTGCGCCGTTTCGGCCGTGGCGGATGAGCCCTGACGCAGCTGTCGGATCGATTCGATCAGATCCAGCGCCGGGTTCAGCGGCTGATGGTTTTGCAGCTGTTCAAGCAACAACGCCAAGCGGTCATGGCTCTTGTGCAGCAAACGGCCAAGGGCTTCGCTGTGACTGTAACGCCGATCAAGCAAACCTTCGTAAAGGCTTTCCAGGTCTTGGGCCAGATCGCCGATGGTCTCGACTTCGGCCATCCGCGCACCACCCTTGAGGGTGTGCAAATCGCGCTGCAACGACGACAGCGGCGCGACGTTGTCCGGGTCATTCAGCCAGCGCTGCAAGGCTTGCCCGGCGCTGTCGAGAATATCCACGGCCTCTTCAAGGAAGATCTCGACGATCTCGTCGTCAGGTTCAGACGTTACGGTTTTCTGCGCAAGCTCGGCGGTCGCCGCGCCCAGTTCGCGGATGCTCAAGGTGCGGCTGCCATCGCTGCGGATCAGGCCCATGGATGACGGATCGAGGCTTTCGTCGAGTAGCTCATGCAACGCACGAATCCGCGCAGGCTGCGGCGTGACTTCCTGGCCGGCGGCCAGTTCGTCGAGCATGTTGATCAGCGCTTCATGGGCGTTTTGCGCCTCATGGAAAAACCGGTCGCTGACCGCGAGGCTGCTTTCTTCCACGGCGCCATAAAGATCGAGCAACGCTTCGCAGAGCACATCGACCGGCAGCAGATCCGCCAGGTGCGCACCTTCGCCGAGGGTGGTCAGTTCATCCAGCAGCGCACTGAGTTCCTGGCGTTCGCCGGGATGCTGCTGCCAGCGCTGCAAAAGGTTTTCGGCATCGAGCAGGATGTCCATGCCCTGGGCGAGGAAGTTGTTGAGCAACTGCGGATCACGCTTGATGCGCAATCCGGTGTTCGGCGCATTGAGGATCGATTCAAGACGCTCGGCGAGCAGTGTTTCGGTACGTTTGATCAGCGATTGCGCGCCGACAATCGGCGCCAGCGGATCGTGTTTGAGCTGACGCAAACCGACGCGAAACAACCCTTCGGCCTCAAGTAGCAATTCCACTTCATCGAGATCGAGCGGCAGTTGGTGCGCCTTGAACTCACGGGCCAATTGATCGAGCGGTGCTGCCAGTTCGGCAATCGGCAGTACGCCAGCCATCGACGCACTGCCCTTGAGGGTGTGCAAGGCGCGCTGCAATTCGTCGCTGGCCGGCAGCGGCACATGCTCGGCGGCTTGATCGAGGAAGCGGTTGAGACTGGCCAAGTGCGTCTCGGCTTCGTTGCGGAAGATCTCCAGCAACAACGGATCGAGCGCCGCGACATCGTTGACGTCTTCGGCGGCCAGCGGTTGGTCACCCTTGGCCAAGGCGTGGGCGCGGGCGGCGAGTTGATCGACATCGCTGCGCTGGCGCTGGCTGTTGGTGGCGAATTCGCTGATCAGTTCCGGCAGCAACAGCACCGTATCGGTGAGCAGTTGCGGCACCACTGCGCCGGGCTCGACGCTTTGTTCGAGCACGCGGTTGAGCAGGTTTTCCACAGCCCAGGCCAGTTCGCCAAGGATCAGCGCACGGACCATGCGCCCGCTGCCTTTCAAGGTGTGAAAGGCGCGGCGCAGTTCGGTCAGAGCGGCACGGTCCTGCGGATTGGCCGACCAGCGCGGCAGGTATTCGTGGAGGACTTCGAGGACCTCGTCGGTCTCTTCGAGGAACACTTCGCGCAGTTCATCGTCGACCGGTTCTTCATCGGCCGGCGGCGGCATCAGGCTGCCGGGGGTGATCAGCGCCGGCGGATTGACCGCCGAGACCGGGCTGGCCAACACGTCGGCCAGCGACTGCACAATCTCGGGATCGTCCAGCGCCTGCATGTCCTGCATCACCAGCGCTTCGCTGGGGCTGAGAACTTCCTCGAGAACCGGCACGTCGGGCTCTTCATCCGGAAAATAACCGAGACGGGCGAGGCTCTTTTGCGCGACGTCGAGCAATTGTTCGCTCGGGGCCTGCGGGTCGTCGCTCAAGCGTTCAAGGTAATACTCAAGGCTGCTGATGACATCGGCCAGGTGATCGAGTTGTTCCCAGCCCGGCTCGTGCGGATCAAGCAGCAGATGTTCGCGGATAAAACCGTTGCAGGCCTCGACCAGGCTCGCCGCACGATTCAGCGGAATCATCGCCAATGCACCGCGCACCTGAGTCAACAGCTCCGGCAACGGTTGCAGGTGCTGGCGGTCCCAATCAGCGTCGATGTAGTCGACGATCATGTCCTTGGCCTGTTGCAGGCAGATGCGCGCTTCCTTGATGACGATCTGATGGATCTGCGTCAGGTCGGTGGTGGGCAGGCGTGAGTCTTCCGGACTTTCCGGCTCGACCGTGCCAACCATTCCGGCGAGCGTCGCCTCGACATAAAGCAGCGCGCCGGCGACGTCCATCAACGTGGCATCGTTGGGTTCGCGATGGCCCTGGGCGAGGCTGAGCACCACCGCCAGTTGATCGATGATGACCTTGCGCGGCTGGCCGAAACCGAGCACCGCGAGGGTGTCGGCGATCTGCCGCAGCGGCGCCAACAGACTTTCCAGATCCGACGCATGTTGACGGTCGCTGCGCACGAACAGATCGAGGCGTTCCTTGACCCGTACCAGTTCTTCGCACAATGCCGCCAGTACAGAGCGCATCGCATCGCGGTCGGGGCCGGCCAGGCGCGCGCGTTCTTCGTCGACCATCGCGCTGTCGGGCAACGCGTCGTCCAGGGAGTAGCGATCTTTCATGGTCAGCATCTGCCCGGTGGGATGTTCGGCCTTGGCAATATAGAACAACAGGCTTTTCAAAAGCTCCGGCGGTGGCGGCTGATTGAGGCCGCGCATGCCTTGGTCGAGCAGGCGTTTGAGTTCCTTGTCGGCGTCCTTGAACAGGCTGCGCAGCGCCGGGCTGTTGGCGATGGCGCCGTCGCGCATGCCTTCGACCAGCGCCGAGGCGACCTGCCACAACGGGCTCAGCGGCGCCTCGCCGCTCAATGCTTCGAGGCGGCTGAAGACTTTAGCCAAGTATTCCAGATGCGTCTGGTCATCCTGCTCACGCAACAGACCGACCAGCGCCATTTGCAGCATCTGGCGCAATTTGCGCAGCACGTTCGGCAGTTCGGCCGGTTCCAGCAGTGCCAACGCGTCTGCACTCAGCGGCGGTAACTCGGGCAATTGCGGGCTGAACAGGCTGGTTTCCGAGAGCAGGCTTTCGCCGCGAGCGCTGCGCAGATCATTGATCAGCGGCAGAACCACCAGCGGCAAATCTCGGCGAGCGCTCTGCACGCGATCGAGGTAGATCGGCAATTGTCCCAGCGCTTGCAGCAACAGGTGCAACGCTTCATCGCGATGACTGACACGTTCGTGCTGCAAGGCTTCGACCAGATGCTCCATTTCTTCGGCGAGCAGCGCTGCGCCGTAGAACTCGACGATCTGCAGGCTGCCGTGAACCTGATGGATGTAATCCAGACACTCGTCCAGCCCGGGGAAGGCCTGCGGATCATCGAGCACGGCTTCTATCGCCTGATGCGCCAGTTTCAGCGTTTCGGCAATTTCGCCTTTGACCCACTCGAGGGCCACATAGTCGTGCCGATTACCCATAACCACTCCGCTTACGCTTTATCCGTCGTCGGCGCTGCCGGCAAGGTGAAACCGGAGACCGAACGGCGCAACTGGCTGGCCATTTTCGTCAGGTTGCCGATGCTCTCGGCGGTGGCAGTGGAGCCCGACGACGTTTGCGTGGTGATCTGCTGGATCACGTTCATCGTCAGCGAGATCTGCCCGGCCGATGTCGTCTGCTGCTGCGCCGCGTTGGAGATGCTCTGAATCAGCGCCGCGAGTGTCTTCGACACGCCTTCGATTTCTTCCAGAGCCACTCCGGCATCCTGCGCCAGTCGTGCGCCGCGCACCACTTCGGTGGTGGTCTGTTCCATGGAAATGACCGCTTCATTGGTGTCGGTCTGGATCGCCCGCACCAGCGTTTCGATCTGCCGGGTGGCGGCAGACGAGCGCTCGGCCAGTCGCTGCACTTCGTCGGCAACCACGGCAAAACCGCGCCCGGCATCACCGGCCATCGAGGCCTGAATCGCCGCGTTGAGGGCGAGGATGTTGGTCTGGTCGGCGATGTCGTCGATCAAGCTGACGATGTCGCCGATTTCCTGTGACGACTCGCCGAGGCGCTTGATGCGTTTGGCGGTGTCCTGAATCTGTTCGCGAATGTTGTCCATGCCGTGGATGGTGTTGTGCACCACCTCGTTGCCCTTGTTGGCGATTTCTACCGACCGCTCCGCCACCGCCGAAGACTCGGCAGCGTTGGCCGAGACCTGATCGATGGACTGCGCCATGTCGCTGATCGCCGTCGACGCTTCAGAAATCTGCTGCGCCTGATGCTCCGAGGCTTGCGCCAGATGCATGGCGGTGGCCTGGGTTTCCTGTACCGCTGCGGCGACCTGGCCGGCGGTGAGGTTGATCGTCGCGACCAGATCACGCAGTTGATCGACGGAATAGTTGATCGAGTCGGCGATGGTGCCGGTGAAGTCTTCAGTCACCGAGGCGGTCACGGTGAGGTCGCCGTCGGCGAGGTCTTCGATCTCGTCGAGCAGGCGCATGATCGCGTTCTGATTGCGCTCGTTCTTCTCAGCGGTTTCGCGCAACTGGCGATTGGTTTCCCGGACCATCACCAGACCAATGAGGATGATCGACGCCAGCGCCAGCAACCCGAGGACGTAACCGCCGATGGTGTCGGTATTGCGCCCGCCGGCAAGGTTCTCGAAACGAGTGGCCAGGTGCGAGGCTTCGTCAAGCAGGGTTTGCGACAGGCTGAAGATGTTGCTTGCCGACTCACGGACCTTGAACAGCTCCGGTGAGGTTTCGAGAATTTCATCGACGGAGCCGGAGACGAACTGGAACAGCTCGGAAATCTCGCTCAAACGGGCGCGGGCATCGCGGTCTTCGACCTGGGTGATTTTCAGCGTCGGGTTGCCTTGCAGCATGCCGTTGAGCACCTGGCCGAAACGCGTGGCATCACGGCCAAAGGCATCGGCGGCCTGCTGCGAGTTTTCGTCGCCGGCGAGCACGGTGTTGACCGCGCCAAGGATGCGTTCGGCCAGCAGCGACTGACGCTGGGCCATCGCCACTTGCGCGGCCGGAGCGCCACGTTGCAGGAGGATTTCGACGACTTTTTCGTATTCGATCTGCAACTGCGGCACGGTTTCGGCCAGTGTCGCGGCGACCTGATGCAGCGACAGCACAGTCTGTTCGCTGGAGAGAATGGCGTCGGTGTTTTTCAGCAGGCGTTCCCAGTCGAGCTGCACGGCGCGCATTTCCGGGCGCACGGTGGCTGGCGCGGGCGGCAGGCCGGTAGCCGGGTCGCCCTTTTTCAGGTAACCCCAGCGCTGGGCGAAATCGTTGCGCGCATCGCTGAGCAACTTGAACGCGGCAGCCTTGCCGGCGGCAGCTTCGGTGGCGTTCTTGGCGATGCGTTGCGACAGCACGCGCAGCTCACCGGCATGGCCGATGTACTGTTTGTCGTAGTTCGCCTGGGTGTTGAGGTAAGCGAAGTTGGCGAACAGCAGCATGATGAACACGATCAGTGCGATGAACAGCACGATGATCTGCGAGCGACTGCGCGATCCTTCCGCTGGCTTGCCTGTTTTTGCTTTTGTCATCGGTCCTCGCCTGTTTGAAGCTCACCGGTAGAACCTGTAGGAACTAGCCTTGGAAAGTGAAGGGATTCTGTGGCGAGGGGATTTATCCCCGATGGTTGGCGAAGCCGACCCAAAACCTACATTTGAGATGTATCAGATACAACTCATGTTCTGGGGTCGCTGCGCGGCCCATCGGGGATAAATCCCCTCACCACAGAATCCCATTACCACATGGCCCATTCCCACAATGGATTCTCTGTTGTTTCGACTAAATTGCGACACTCATGAACACCGGTGATTTAGCCAGGGCAAACAGGCTGAACACCCGCCAGTTCTGCTCGCGTCGGAAATAGCCTTTGACGAACTCGGCCTTGGAGCCCTGGCGTTTGCTGATCGAAACAGGTTCGAAACTGTCCTGCTCGAAGTGCTGCAAACCAATGACCTCGTCGACCATCAATCCAGCAAACACGTCGCCATGCTCAACCACCAGCACCCGCCGCTGCTTGCGCAAGGGCGACAGCTCATGCCCGAAGAAACCGCACAAATCCATGATCGGCAGCAGCCGCCCGCGCAGGTTAGCCACCCCTTTGACCCACGGCTTGACCCCGGGCAACTGGGTGAAGCGCGGTTCGTGCAGCACTTCGCTGACTTCGCCCATCGGCGCAACGTACCAGTGCTCGCCAAGGCGAAAACCGATACCGCTCCAGCGATCCTGGCGCGCAGGCTGCGACGGCAGGTCGGCCGCCAACAGGCGGCAGCGCTGGTCAATCTGCCAGAGCAGTTCGAACGCGGTCAGCGATTCGCTCATGGTTGCGCGATCAGCCTTTAAGCACGTTGTTCAGGGTCTTGATCAGGGTGTCTTCGTCGACCGGTTTGGTCAGGTAGTCCTTGGCGCCCTGACGGGTGCCCCAGACCTTGTCGGTTTCCTGATCCTTGGTGGTGATGATGATCACCGGGATGTGACTGGTGTCGGCATCCTTGGTCAACTGACGGGTCGCCTGGAAACCGTTGAGGCCGGGCATGACGATGTCCATCAGGACTGCATCGGGCCTTTCCTGACGGGCCAGTGCGACACCGTCGGCGCCGTTTTCAGCTTTGAGCACTTCGTGACCGTGCTTTTCGAGCATGCCGGTCAGTTTGTACATTTCAGTCGGCGAATCATCGACGATCAGGATACGTGCCATGGTTTTCCCCATTTTTCTTGTCGACCCCCGGCCCACTGGCCGAGCGTCACTGTACGTGTCTTACTGCGGCAAAACGGCGGCGAAGCCCGGAACATGGGCTTGAATCGCGTTGAGCAGTTCTTCCTTGCTGAAAGGCTTGGTCAAAAATTGATCGGAGCCGACAATCCGCCCCTTGGCCTTGTCGAACAGCCCGTCCCTGGACGACAGCATGATCACCGGTGTCGCCTTGAACGCGCTGTTGTTCTTGATTAAAGCGCAGGTCTGATAACCATCCAGACGCGGCATCATGATGTCGACAAAAATGATCCCGGGATGGTTGTCGGCGATCTTCGCCAACGCGTCGAAACCGTCGATGGCCGTGATGACTTCACAGCCCACATTCTTCAACAGTGTTTCGGCGGTGCGACGAATCGTTTTCGAGTCATCGATCACCATGACCTTCAAGGCGCTGGACTGCTGTTCCATAAGGGGGCTCTACCGTCGCCTTTGCGAATCAAATTGTCCGTTTTGCGATGAGTAATGGCTGGAAACCCTTGATGCTCAAGGGCCAGCACGCTATGCCAGCCTTTTTAGCACAGTCTCCAGATGCAATCTATCGACGGGTTTTCCCTTGACCGAAAACCCGCCCGGCGCCACTCTGGCGGCACTTTTTTCATACCGATCCGGTAGCCAATTTTCGAGGAAAACCCAATGAGCGTTCGCATCGGGATTGTCATGGACCCTATCGCCAGCATCTCCTATAAAAAGGATAGCTCGCTGGCCATGCTGCTGGCCGCGCAGAAGCGTGGCTGGGAACTGTTCTATATGGAACAGCGCGACCTGTATCAGGCCGAAGGCCACGCGCGGGCGCGGATGAAGCCGCTGAAAGTCTTCGCCAACCCGGAAAAATGGTTCGAACTGGACGCCGAGCAGGACAATCTGCTGAGCGATCTGGACGTGATCCTGATGCGCAAGGATCCGCCGTTCGACATGGAGTTCGTCTACTCCACCTACCTGCTCGAACAGGCCGAAACCGCCGGCGTGCTGGTGGTCAACAAGCCGCAGAGCCTGCGTGACTGCAATGAAAAGCTGTTCGCCACGCTGTTCCCGCAGTGCACCCCGCCGACCATCGTCAGCCGTCGCGCCGATGTGCTGCGTGAATTCGCCGCCAAGCATGGCGACGTGATCCTCAAGCCGCTGGACGGCATGGGTGGCACGTCGATTTTCCGTCACCGCGCCGGTGATCCGAACCTGTCGGTGATTCTGGAAACCCTGACCGCCCTCGGTGGCCAGCAGATCATGGGCCAGGCCTATCTGCCGGCGATCAAGGACGGTGACAAACGCATCCTGATGATCGACGGCGAGCCGGTGGATTACTGCCTGGCGCGGATTCCGGCACAGGGCGAAACCCGTGGCAACCTTGCTGCCGGTGGTCGTGGTGAAGCCCGTCCGCTGACCGACAAGGATCGCTGGATCGCCGCACAAGTCGGCCCGACCCTGCGTGAGAAAGGCCTGCTGTTCGTGGGCCTGGACGTGATCGGCGAAAGCCTCACCGAAATCAACGTCACCAGCCCGACCTGCATCCGTGAAATCGACAATGCGTTTGGCACTGACATTGGCGGCATGTTGATGGATGCCATTGAAAGCAAGCTGCAAGCTGCGAGCCGCAAGCCGCAAGCTTGAAGTCAGTGGTGAGCAGCTTGTCGCTTGCCGCTTGAAGCTTGCAGCTAAAAACCAACATTGCGTTATCATGCCGAGCCCGTAAAAACGCGATGTTGGTTTTTCTGTCATGACCCTCCCGTCCGATCTGCCCGCAGAACTCGCCCACCGTGGCGTGCGCCCGGCCGATCGCCTCGGATTTACCCTGTTTCTTGCGGCGCTGATTCATTTGGCGCTGCTGCTTGGCGTCGGCTTCACGATGGTCGAGCCCAAGCAAATCAGCAAAACCCTGGAAATCACCCTCGCCACCTTCAAGAGCGAAACCAAGCCGAAAAAAGCTGATTTCCTCGCTCAGGAAAACCAGGAAGGCAGCGGCACGCTGGACAAGAAGGCGATTCCGAAGACCACCGAGGTCGCGCCGTTCCAGGACAATCAGGTGAAAAAGGTCACTCCGCCACCGGCCGCCAAACCGGAAGTGCAGGAGGCCGCGCCCAAGGCAGCGGTGACCACCGTGGCGCCAAAGCCGAAAAAGGCGCCGACGAAGAAAGAAGAAACCAAGACCGAAGTCAAACCGACGGTCGACGCGCCTGAGTTCGACAGTTCGCAACTGTCCAGCGACATCGCCAGCCTCGAAGCGGAACTGGCCAAGGAACAACAGCTGTACGCCAAGCGCCCGCGCATTCACCGCTTGAGTGCGGCCTCGACCATGCGCGACAAAGGCGCCTGGTACAAGGATGACTGGCGCAAGAAAGTCGAGCGTATCGGCAACCTCAATTACCCCGAAGAAGCCCGGCGCAAGCAGATCTACGGCAACCTGCGCCTGATGGTCTCGATCAACCGCGATGGTTCGCTGTATGAAGTGTTGGTGCTAGAGTCGTCGGGTCAGCCGCTGCTGGATCAGGCGGCGCAGCGCATTGTCCGCCTGGCGGCACCGTTTGCCCCGTTTACCGGGGACTTGTCGGATATCGACCGACTGGAAATCATCCGCACCTGGAAATTCGCCCGGGGCGACAAGCTCTCGAGCAATTAAAGGCATTGCAAAACCCTGTGGGAGCGGGCTTGCCCGCGATGGGGCCGGCACATCCGACATTGATGGCAACTGACCTGACGCCATCGCGGGCAAGCCCGCTCCCACAGGGGTCAGCATCGCTCGCGTTTTTTTGCAGCACTTCCCAGATATCTCCAGCTTGTCAGTTCGCCCCTTGAACGCCACACTATCGCTCATGAAAAACGTCAGCCCCAGCTACCTCAAGCATCACTTCCTGATCGCCATGCCGCACATGGCCGACCCGAACTTTGCCCACACCTTGACCTACATCGTCGAGCACACGGCCAATGGCGCCATGGGGATTGTGGTCAATCGACCGCAGGAGCTGAATCTGGCGGACATTCTTGAGCAACTGCGCCCGGACATCGATCCGCCGGCCCTCTGCCAGCATGTACCGATCTTCATTGGCGGCCCGGTGCAGACCGATCGCGGGTTTGTCCTGCACCCGGCGGGCAAGACCTTCCAGGCCACCGCCGAGCTTGAAGGTGACCTGGCACTGTCCACCTCACAGGACGTGCTGTTCGCCATCGCTGACGGTGTCGGCCCGGCGAAAAGCCTGATCGCCCTCGGCTACGCTGGCTGGGAAGCCGGGCAACTGGAAGCGGAACTGGCCGACAATGCGTGGCTGACCTGCCCTTACGACGCCGACATCCTGTTCAACACCAGCAGCGAATTGCGCCTCGAAGCAGCGGCCAAACACCTGGGGATCAACCTCAGCCTGCTGACCAGCCAGGCGGGGCACGCCTGATGGCCCTGCGCCTGATTCTCGGCTTCGACTACGGCACCAAACAGATCGGCGTTGCCGTCGGTCAGGTGATTACCGGCCAGGCCCGCGAGCTGTGCACCCTGAAAGCACAGAATGGCGTGCCGGACTGGAACCAGGTCGAAGCCCTTATAAAAGAATGGAAACCTGACGCCGTTGTCGTCGGCCTGCCGCTGAACATGGACGGCACACCGAGCGACATGTGCGTACGCGCCGAGAAATTCGCCCGCCGCCTCAATGGCCGCTTCAACCTGCCGTTCTATACCCACGACGAACGCCTGACCACGTTTGAAGCCAAAGGCGAGCGACTGGCCCGCGGCGGCCAGAAAGGCAGTTACCGCGACAACCCGGTGGATGCAATCGCTGCCGCTCTGCTGTTGCAGGGCTGGCTCGATGAAAACACCGCACTATTTGAATCCTGACAAGCGCTTCGGCGCTTTTCTTTTGGCTAAAAACCCAGCCATGTCCGGCAGGACGCGGCTCGGGTCAAAGAAGGAGCAACCATGAGTCTGCCCAATCCCGCCGATCTGATCAGCCAGATGGCGACCCGCCTCAAGGCGCACCTTGCCCAGCGTGGCATCAGCGAACCGCGCTACATCGGCATTCGCACTGGCGGCATCTGGGTCGCGCAAGCCCTGCTCAAGGAATTGGGCAGCGACTCGCCATTGGGCACGCTGGATGTTTCCTTCTACCGCGACGATTTCAGCCAGAACGGCCTGCACCCGCAAGTGCGCCCGTCCGCCCTGCCCTTCGAGATCGAAGGCCAGCATCTGGTGCTGATCGATGACGTACTGATGAGCGGCCGCACCATCCGCGCCGCCATGAACGAACTGTTCGACTACGGCCGCCCGGCCAGCGTGACTCTGGTCTGCCTGCTCGACCTGGACGCCGGCGAGCTGCCGATCCGCCCCAACGTGGTCGGCGCGACCTTGGCGCTGGCCGCCCACGAGCGCGTGAAGCTGTCCGGCCCCGAGCCGCTGACGCTCGAACTGCAAGATTTCTCCCTTTAATCCGCCCTATTGAGAGTCCCCCTCGCGATGACGCCTCTAGATACCAAGCGCCCGCTGCAGCTCAATGATCAGGGCCAGCTGCGCCACTTCCTCTCGCTCGACGGCCTGCGCCGCGAGATGCTGACGGAAATCCTCGACACTGCCGACTCGTTCCTCGACGTCGGTGCCCGGGCGGTGAAGAAAGTCCCGTTGCTGCGCGGCAAGACCGTGTGCAACGTGTTCTTCGAAAACTCCACACGCACCCGCACCACCTTCGAACTGGCGGCCCAGCGGCTGTCGGCGGACGTGATCACCCTGAACGTGTCGACCTCGTCGGCGAGCAAGGGTGAAACGCTACTCGACACCCTGCGCAACCTCGAAGCCATGGCGGCCGACATGTTCGTTGTGCGCCACGGTGATTCCGGCGCCGCACACTTCATCGCCGAACACGTTTGCCCGCAAGTGGCGATCATCAATGGCGGCGACGGCCGTCACGCCCACCCGACCCAGGGCATGCTCGACATGCTCACCATCCGTCGGCACAAGGGCAGTTTCGAAAACCTCTCGGTGGCGATCGTCGGCGACATCCTGCACTCACGGGTGGCGCGCTCGAACATGCTCGCCCTGAAGACCCTCGGCTGCCCGGACATCCGCGTGATCGCGCCGAAAACCCTGCTGCCGATCGGCATCGAGCAATACGGCGTGAAGGTCTACACCGACATGACCGAAGGCCTCAAAGACGTCGACGTGGTGATCATGCTGCGCCTGCAGCGTGAGCGCATGACCGGCGGCCTGCTGCCGAGCGAAGGCGAGTTCTACCGCTTGTTCGGCCTGACCACCGCGCGTCTGGCCGGGGCCAAACCCGATTGCATCGTCATGCACCCGGGGCCGATCAACCGTGGCGTGGAGATCGAGTCGGCGGTGGCTGACGGCCCGCACTCGGTGATCCTCAATCAGGTGACCTACGGCATCGCGATTCGTATGGCCGTGTTGTCGATGGCCATGAGCGGGCAAACAGCCCAGCGTCAATTCGAGCAGGAGAACGCCCAGTGAAGCTCAGCATTCTCGGCGCCCGCGTCATCGATCCAAGCAGCGGCCTGGATCAAATCACCGATATCCACGTTGAAGCCTGCAAGATCGTCGCCCTCGGCGCCGCTCCGGCCGGTTTCAGCGCACTTGAAACCATTGATGCTCAAGGCCTTGTGGCCGCTCCGGGCCTCGTTGACCTGAACGTCGCCCTGCGCGAGCCGGGCTACAGCCGTAAAGGTTCGATTGCCAGCGAAACCCGCGCAGCCGCCGCCGGCGGCGTGACCAGCCTGTGCTGCCCGCCGAAAACCAAACCGGTGCTCGACACCTCCGCCGTGGCCGAACTGATCCTCGACCGCGCACGTGAGGCCGGCAACACCAAGGTGTTCCCGATTGGCGCGCTGAGCAAAGGTCTGGACGGTGAGCAACTGGCGGAACTGGTGGCGCTGCGTGACGCCGGTTGCGTGGCATTCGGCAACGGCCTGGAGAGTTTCCGCAATACCCGCACCCTGTGCCGGGCGCTGGAATACGCAGCGACGTTTGATCTGACGGTGATTTTCAACTCGCAGGATCACGATCTTGCCGAAGGTGGCCTGGCCCACGAAGGCGCCGTCGCCAGTTTCCTCGGTCTGCCGGGGATTCCGGAAACGGCGGAAACCGTAGCTTTGGCTCGGGATCTGTTGCTGGTCGAGCAAACTGGCGTGCGTGCGCACTTCAGCCAGTTGACCAGCGCTCGCGGCGTGGCCCTGATCGCTCAGGCTCAGGCTCGTGGTTTGAAAGTGACGGCGGATGTGGCGCTGTATCAGTTGATCCTGACCGACGAAGCGCTGATCGACTTCAGCAGCCTCTATCACGTACAACCGCCGCTGCGCACCCGCGCCGATCGCGATGGCCTGCGTGAAGCGGTGAAGTCCGGTGTGATCTCGGCAATTTCCAGCCATCACCAGCCGCACGAGCGTGATGCCAAACTGGCACCGTTTGGCGCGACCGAGCCGGGCATCAGCAGTGTTGAACTGCTGCTGCCGTTAGCCATGACGTTGGTTGAGGATGGTTTGCTCGATCTGCCGACTTTGCTGGCTCGGTTGAGCGCAGGTCCGGCTGACGCGCTGCGTCTGCCGGCGGGCAAACTGGCGGTGGGCGGTGCGGCGGATATCGTGCTATTCGATCCGAAGGCTTCGACCGTTGCCGGTGAAAGCTGGCTGTCGAAGGGCGAGAACTGCCCGTTCCTGGGGCACAGTCTGCCGGGTGTGGTTCGCTATACCCTGGTGGATGGGCGGATCAGCCACCAGCTTTAATACCGGGTTGCCCCAATCGCTGGCAAGCCAGCTCCCGCAGGTTTTGCGCTAACCCGAAAATTGCGCAAGACCTTGTGGGAGCTGGCTTGCCAGCGATGGCTTATTGGAAAGCGCCTCTGCCTTCGGCGTTACGCACCGAGACCTGATCGTTCAGCGTCCAGAAGTCATACAGCACGCCAATAAAGAACAACCCGCCCGTCAGCAGATAGATCAGCCCGCTGATCCACTTGCCCTGATACATCCGGTGCACGCCCAGCGCGCCAAGAAACGTCAGCAGAATCCACGCCACGTTGTACTCGATCGGCCCTTCGGCAAAACGCAGATCCGCCTCGCGATCCATCGCCGGGATCAGGAACACGTCGATCAGCCAGCCAATTCCGAGCAAACCGAAGGTGAAGAACCAGATCGTCCCGGTCACCGGCTTGCCGTAATAAAAGCGGTGAGCACCGGTGAATCCGAAGATCCACAGCAGATAACCGATGAGTTTGCTGTGGGTGTCTTTTTCCTTCACACGGGGTAGCTGATAGCTGTTCATGAAGACCTCGTTGCACTCGATAGATAAATATTCTTGAATTCTTTGTGACTTTTTTACAGGTAGCCGACGTATGGCAAATGTTACCGTTGCTACCTCCAAAGCCTTGTAGCACAGGACTTCTGTCCGACAATCGCGTCAATTTGCCGCTTATTTGGTTCCGTTGCCTCCAGAGTCAATCGACCAACGGCCTCGGAAGGGACAAAAAAGCTGTTATAAAGTTGCGCGCTATCACTGAAGAGCCACGCCTAATGCGACCATTTTTCAAGACATGGCTAACCATTTGCCTATTAATGCCACTGGCCGCCCACGCCACCAATCGTGAGCAACGTCTTCCCAACGTTAACGGTTTCACCCCTAAATCTCATGCTTCTGCTCCATCGAGCAAAAGCAAGCAAAGCAAAGTCACCACGCTGAGCAGCAAGAGCCACGGCAAGCTGGTACCGCCGATGGCCAACAAGGAAAGCAGTAATGTCCTTAGCCGCGCAGTGAACGTCCTCGGTACGCCATACCGTTGGGGCGGCAGCAGCCCAAGTAAAGGCTTCGACTGCAGTGGCCTGGTGAAATACGCGTTCAACGACGCCACATTCGACCTGCCACGTACTTCCAATGCCATGGCCAGTGGGCATGGCGAGAAAGTCGAACGCAAGGATCTGAAGCCGGGCGACCTGATTTTCTTCAACATCAAGAGCCGTCGGGTCAATCACGTTGCCATCTACCTAGGCAACGACCGCTTTATCCACGCACCGCGCCGTGGCAAGTCGGTGAGCATCGATACACTGAACAAGCCGTATTGGGAAAAGCATTACGTGGTGGCCAAGCGTGTGCTGCCGAAAGAACCGGCCAGCAAGCAGCTGCGCGTAGTTCAACGCTAACACCGCAGATCGTTCCCACGCTCTGCGTGGGAACGCAGCCCGGGACGCTCTGCGTCCCAAAGCGGACGCGGAGCGTCCATCGAGGCATTCCCACGCAGAGCGCGGGAACGATCATCCTCTCAGAAATTATCCGGCGTACGCGCCTTCTCCCGCGCATGCTCGCGGCTGATCAAGCCCTTGGTCACCAGGTCCTTCAGGCACATGTCGAGTGTCTGCATCCCCAACGCCCCACCCGTCTGAATCGCCGAATACATCTGCGCCACCTTGTCTTCGCGGATCAGGTTACGGATCGCCGACGTTCCCAGCATGATCTCGTGCGCCGCCACCCGTCCGCCGCCGATCTTCTTGATCAGCGTCTGGGACACAACTGCCAGCAACGACTCCGACAGCATCGAGCGCACCATCGACTTCTCATCACCGGGGAATACGTCGACCACCCGGTCGATAGTTTTCGCCGCCGAGGTGGTGTGCAGCGTGCCGAACACCAGATGCCCGGTCTCGGCAGCGGTCAGGGCCAGGCGGATGGTTTCCAGATCACGCATCTCGCCCACCAGGATCACATCCGGATCTTCGCGCAGTGCTGAACGCAACGCGGTGGCGAAGCTGCGGGTATCGCGGTGGACTTCGCGCTGGTTGATCAGGCATTTGCGCGATTCGTGAACGAATTCGATCGGGTCTTCGATGGTGAGGATGTGGTGATGGCGATGGGTGTTGAGGTAGTCGATCATCGCCGCCAGCGTGGTCGACTTGCCGGAGCCGGTCGGCCCGGTGACCAGCACCAGCCCGCGCGGGGCATCGGTGATCTTGCGAAAGACGTCGCCCACGCCGAGGTCTTCCATGCTCAGCACCTTCGATGGAATGGTGCGGAACACCGCGCCGGCGCCACGGTTCTGGTTGAAGGCGTTGACCCGGAAACGTGCAACACCGGGGACCTCGAAGGAAAAATCCGTTTCCAGGTGTTTCTCGAAGTCGACGCGCTGGGTGTCGTTCATGATGTCGTAGATCAATTCGTGCACTTGCTTGTGATCCAGCGCCGGCAGATTGATCCGCCGCACATCGCCATCGACTCGGATCATCGGCGGCAGACCGGCCGACAGGTGCAGGTCGGAAGCTCCCTGTTTGGCGCTGAAGGCCAGCAGTTCAGTGATATCCATAGCGCTCCTCAATTCCAGTAGAATGCCGCGAACCTTCAGACCGCCGGCGCCTCTTGATGTCCACGATAGCAGACAACATTCAACTGGTTAGTTCGCGCATCCAGGCCGCTACCGCTGCCGCCGGGCGCCCCGAAAACAGCGTGCAGTTGCTGGCCGTGAGCAAAACCAAACCCGCTGAAGCCCTGCGCGAGGCGCATGCAGCCGGCCTGCGCGATTTTGGCGAGAACTACCTGCAGGAAGCCTTGGGCAAACAGCTCGAACTGGCCGACCTGCCCTTGATCTGGCACTTCATCGGCCCCATTCAATCGAACAAGACTCGAGCCATTGCCGAGCATTTCGACTGGGTGCACTCCGTGGATCGCCTGAAAATTGCTCAACGGCTGTCCGAACAACGCCCGGCCGACCTGCCAGCGCTGAACATCTGCATTCAGGTCAACGTCAGTGGCGAGGCCAGCAAGTCCGGCTGCACCCCGGCTGATCTGCCGGCACTGGCCGCGTCCATAAACGCGCTGCCGCGCCTGAAGTTGCGCGGGCTGATGGCGATTCCCGAGCCGACCGAAGATCGCGCCGAACAGGACGCCGCATTTGCTGCCGTGCAGAAGTTGCAGGCCAGCCTCGATCTGCCGCTCGACACGCTGTCCATGGGCATGAGTCACGACCTCGAGTCGGCCATTGCCCAAGGCGCCACCTGGGTTCGTATCGGTACGGCCCTGTTTGGCGCCAGAGATTATTCCCAGTCTTGAACGTTTCCAGATAAGGACCAAAACATGAGCAACACACGTATTGCGTTTATCGGTGCGGGCAACATGGCGGCCAGCCTGATTGGCGGCCTGCGCGCCAAAGGTCTGGAAGCCGCGCAGATTCGCGCCAGCGACCCGGGCGAGGAAACCCGCGCCAAGGTCAGCGCCGAACACGGCATTGAAACCTTCGCCGACAACGCTCAGGCCATCGACGGCGTCGACGTCATCGTGCTGGCGGTCAAGCCACAGGCGATGAAAGCCGTGTGCGAAGCGATTCGCCCGAGCCTGAAAGCCAATCAACTGGTGGTCTCGATTGCTGCCGGCATCACCTGCGCCAGCATGACCGCATGGCTCGGCGAACAACCGATCGTGCGCTGCATGCCGAACACTCCGGCGCTGCTGCGTCAGGGCGTCAGCGGCCTGTACGCCACGCGCGAAGTGACCGCCGAGCAGCGTCAGCAAGCGGAAGAGCTGCTGTCCGCCGTCGGCATCGCGCTGTGGCTCAACGAAGAGCAGCAACTGGACGCGGTCACTGCGGTGTCCGGTTCCGGCCCGGCCTATTTCTTCCTGCTGATCGAAGCCATGACCGCCGCCGGCGTCAAACTCGGTCTGCCAAAAGAAATCGCTGAGCAACTGACCCAGCAAACGGCTCTGGGCGCCGCGCACATGGCTGTCTCCAGCGACGTTGACGCTGCTGAACTGCGCCGCCGCGTGACCTCGCCAAACGGCACCACCGAAGCTGCCATCAAATCATTCCAGGCCAATGGCTTCGAAGCCCTGGTCGAAACCGCACTCGGCGCCGCCGCGCACCGCTCGGCCGAAATGGCCGAACAACTGGGCAAATAAGGAGCCTTACATGATTGGATTGAACACCGCAGCGGTTTACGTGCTGCAAACCCTCGGCAGTCTGTATCTGCTGATCGTGCTGCTGCGCTTCGTGCTGCAACTGGTACGGGCAAACTTCTATAACCCGCTGTGCCAGTTCATCGTCAAAGCGACCCAGCCGCTGCTCAAGCCGCTGCGCCGGATCATTCCGAGCCTGTTCGGCCTCGACATGTCGTCGTTGGTGCTGGCGATTCTGGTGCAGCTGGCACTGATGGCCCTGACCCTGCTGCTGACTTACGGCACCACCGGCAACCCGCTGCAACTGTTTATCTGGTCGATCATCGGCGTAACCGCGCTGTTCCTGAAGATTTTCTTCTTCGCCCTGATCATCAGCGTGATCCTCTCGTGGGTCGCGCCGGGCAGCCACAATCCGGGTGCTGAACTGGTCAACCAGATCTGCGAACCGGCCCTGGCGCCGTTCCGCCGCTTTCTGCCAAGCATGGGCGGTCTGGACCTGTCGCCGATCTTCGCGTTTTTGGCACTGAAGCTGATCGACATGCTGGTGATCAACAATCTGGCGGCGATGACGATGATGCCGGAAATCCTGCGCCTGCTGATGTGAGCTGGTTTCGCTGGGACGGTGACGACTTGATCCTCGAGTGTCACCTGCAACCGGCAGCCCGCAGCGATGATTTCTGCGGGCTGCACGGTGATCGCTTGAAGATCCGCCTGACCGCGCCGCCGGTCGAGGGCAAGGCCAATGCCTATCTGATGGGCTTTCTGGCCAAGGCGTTTGGGGTGTCCAAGAGCCAGGTCAGTTTGCTCAGTGGCGAGTTGAATCGGCAGAAGCGGGTGAAGATCTGTTCGCCGAAGAAGTTGCCGGATTTGCCTGATCTGGTGCGCCCGTGATCGAGTAGTGCAGCACTTGTGGCGAGGGGATTTATCCCCGATGGGTGGCGAAGCCGCCCCTTGCTTTCTTCCAGCCAGTCCGCGTCAGCAGGTTTTGCGACTGCTGCGCAGCCGATCGGGGATAAATCCCCTCGCCACAGGGGGCACGTTCAATGAATGAATGAGGCCCGATCGTTGCTTGCCGCTAACCCCCCCGGTCTTTAGACTTACGCCTCATTTCAACGAGAGCAGGGTCGATGCCAGCTGCCTTTCCCCCCGATTCTGTTGGTCTGGTGACGCCGCAAACGGCGCACTTCAGCGAACCGCTGGCCTTGGCCTGTGGCCGTTCGCTGCCCGCCTATGACCTGATCTACGAAACCTACGGCACGCTGAACGCACAGGCGAGCAACGCCGTGCTGATCTGCCACGCCTTGTCCGGCCATCACCACGCCGCCGGCTATCACAGCCCCGACGACCGCAAACCGGGTTGGTGGGACAGCTGCATCGGCCCCGGCAAACCGATCGACACCAACAAATTCTTCGTGGTCAGCCTGAACAACCTCGGCGGCTGCAACGGCTCCACTGGCCCAAGCAGCATCAACCCGGACACCGGCAAACCGTTCGGCGCCGACTTCCCGGTGCTCACCGTTGAAGACTGGGTGCACAGTCAGGCGCGTCTCGCTGACCTGCTCGGCATCGGCCAGTGGGCTGCGGTGATTGGCGGCAGCCTCGGCGGCATGCAGGCGCTGCAATGGACCATCACGTATCCGGATCGCGTGCGCCACTGCCTGGCCATCGCCTCGGCACCCAAACTGTCGGCACAGAACATCGCCTTCAACGAAGTCGCCCGCCAGGCGATCCTCACCGACCCCGAGTTCCACGGCGGTTCGTTCCAGGAACAAGGCGTGATCCCCAAGCGCGGGCTGATGCTGGCGCGGATGGTCGGGCACATCACCTACCTGTCCGACGACTCCATGGGCGAGAAATTCGGCCGTGGTCTGAAGAGCGAAAAGCTCAACTACGACTTTCACAGTGTCGAATTCCAGGTCGAGAGCTACCTGCGTTATCAGGGCGAGGAGTTCTCCGGGCGCTTCGATGCCAACACCTATCTGTTGATGACCAAGGCACTGGATTACTTCGATCCGGCGGCGAACTTCGACGATAACCTGGCGAAAACCTTCGAGAACGCCACGGCGAAGTTCTGCGTGATGTCGTTCACCACCGACTGGCGCTTCTCCCCGGCACGTTCGCGTGAACTGGTCGATGCCCTGATGGCGGCGCGCAAAGACGTCAGCTATCTGGAAATCGACGCGCCGCAGGGCCACGACGCCTTCCTGATTCCGATCCCGCGCTACTTGCAGGCGTTCGGCAATTACATGAACCGAATTACGGTGTGAACAAGCCATGAGAGCTGATCTGGAAATCATCCAGGAATGGATCCCCGCCGGCAGCCGCGTCCTCGACCTCGGTTGCGGTGACGGCGAACTGCTGACCTGGCTGCGCGACAACAAGCAGGTCACCGGTTATGGCCTGGAAAACGACCCGGATAACATTGCCGAGTGCGTGGCCAAGGGCATCAACGTTATCGAGCAGGACCTGGACAAGGGGCTGGGCAACTTCGCCAGCAACAGTTTCGACATCGTCGTGATGACCCAGGCCCTGCAAGCCGTGCACTACCCGGACAAGATCCTCGACGAAATGCTGCGGGTCGGCCGCCAGTGCATCATCACCTTCCCGAACTTCGGCCACTGGCGCTGCCGCTGGTATCTGGCGAGCAAGGGCCGCATGCCGGTGTCCGAGTTCCTGCCGTACACCTGGTACAACACGCCGAACATCCACTTCTGCACCTTCGAAGACTTTGAAGAACTTTGTCGCGAACGTGATGCGAAGGTCATTGATCGGCTTGCCGTGGATCAACAGCACCGCCACGGGTGGGCCAGTAAGCTATGGCCTAATCTGTTAGGTGAGATCGGTATCTACCGCGTCAGCAGCCCGGTGCTTGCAGATCATCGGATCGCGGTCTGAGCCACGACTTTTCGAGGAGACGATCATGGGTCGTTTAGCGTTGTTGTTACTCACAGCCTGCCTCAGCGTCAGTGCCATGGCGACCGACGTCATCAAGGGCGAGCGCAAGGAAACCTTCGGCGACGTGACGGTGCACTACAACACCTTCAATTCCACGTTTCTGACCCCGGACATCGCCAAGGCAGCAGAGCTTGTCCGCAGCAAGAATCAAGGCGTGATCAACGTCTCGGTGATCAAGGATGGCAAACCACTGGTCGCCAGCGTCACCGGCACGGTCAAAGACCTGACCAGCCAGAGCGTGCCGCTGAATTTCCGCCAGGTCACCGAGCAGGGCGCGATTTACTACATCGCCCAGTACCCGGTGGAGCAGCAGGAAACCCGCACCTTTGAAATCAAGGTGCAGAACGGCGACAAGATCAACACCATCAATTTCAACCAAGAACTCTTTCCCGGCGAATGATGAACATCAAGCAGCTCGTACTGGCCAGCCATAACGCCGGCAAACTCAAAGAACTCCAGGCCATGCTCGGCGACTCGGTGCAACTGCGCTCGATTGGCGAGTGGAGCAAGGTCGAGCCGGAAGAAACCGGTCTTTCGTTTGTCGAGAACGCGATCCTCAAGGCACGCAATGCCGCACGCATTTCCGGGCTGCCGGCGCTGGCCGACGACTCCGGCCTGGCAGTGGATTTCCTCGGCGGTGCGCCGGGCATCTACTCGGCGCGTTATGCCGACGGCAAAGGCGATGCGGCGAACAACGCCAAGCTGCTCGATGCGCTGAAGGATGTGCCAGAAGCCGAGCGCGGCGCGCAGTTCGTTTGTGTGCTGGCGCTGGTGCGCCACGCTGATGATCCGCTGCCGATTCTTTGCGAAGGCCTGTGGCACGGGCGCATCCTGACCGCCGCCAGTGGCGAACACGGTTTTGGCTATGACCCGCTGTTCTGGGTGCCGGAACGTAACGTGTCCAGCGCCGAACTGAGCCCGGCCGACAAGAACCAGATCAGCCACCGCGCCCGTGCAATGGATCTGCTGCGCCAGCGTCTGGGCTTGAAATGACCCGTGACTCTTCTGCGTCGTCGCTGATTGTCGGCGGCGCCGCTTCTTCACCTCGGGCGCCGCTGCCGACGCTGCCGCCCCTGGCGCTGTACATCCACATCCCGTGGTGTGTGCGCAAATGCCCGTATTGCGACTTCAACTCGCACACCGCCAGCCCGGTTTTGCCGGAGCAGGAATACGTCGACGCGTTGCTGGCTGATCTCGATCAGGACCTGCACGCGGTTTACGGCCGTGAAATCAGCTCGATCTTCTTCGGTGGCGGCACGCCGAGCCTGTTCAGCGCCGAGGCCCTAGGGCGTTTGCTGGAAGGCGTCGAGCAGCGCATTCCGTTCGCCTCCGACATCGAAATCACTCTGGAAGCCAATCCCGGCACCTTCGAACAAGAGAAGTTCGTCGCGTACCGCAAGCTGGGGATCAATCGCCTGTCGATCGGCATCCAGAGTTTCCAGCAGGAAAAACTCAAGGCGCTCGGTCGCATCCACAACGGCGACGAAGCGGTGCGTGCGGCCGGCATGGCGCGACAGGCCGGGTTCGATAACTTCAACCTCGACTTGATGCACGGCTTGCCGGATCAGTCGCTGGACGACGCATTGAGCGATTTGCGCCAGGCCATCGAACTGAAGCCGACGCACATTTCCTGGTATCAGCTGACGCTGGAACCGAACACGGTGTTCTGGAACCAACCGCCCGTGCTACCGGAAGACGACACGCTGTGGGACATTCAGGAAGCCGGGCAAGCGCTGCTGGCCGAGCACGGTTACGCGCAATACGAAGTGTCGGCTTATGCCCAAGCCGGACGCCCGGCGCGGCATAACCTCAACTACTGGAGTTTCGGCGACTTCATCGGTATCGGTGCGGGTGCGCATGGCAAGCTCAGTCATCCGGACGGGCGCATCGTGCGCACCTGGAAAACGCGCCTGCCGAAGGACTACCTCAATCCGGCGAAAAGCTTCCAGGCCGGCGAGAAGGCCCTGACCAACGACGAAATGCCGTTCGAGTTTCTGATGAACGCTTTACGCCTGACCGCAGGTGTCGAATCGCGTCTGTATCCGGAGCGCACCGGCCTGTCGCTGGACACGCTTGCCGAAGGCCGGCGCGAGGCCGAACAAAGCGGTCTGTTGCAGGTCGAACCGTCACGTCTGGCGGCCACCGAGCGCGGACAACTGTTCCTCAACGACTTGCTGCAACAATTTCTGAACTGAGCCCAACCCTCAACTTCTGTCCCAAGGGAAAACGCATGGATTTGATACTCGACCTGCTCGCCACCGTCTCCCGCTGGAGCCGCAGCAACCTCTCGGAAATCGCCCTCGCGCTGGTTGGTTGCCTGCTGGTGCTGTTCGGCGCCGACTTCAAAGGCTGGGTCGAGCAACGCCTGGGCAGCATCGCCGGCGCCCTGCGCGTACCGCTGATGGCCCTGCTGTGCGTCATCGGCAGCGGCGCCGCACTGATCTACGCCACGCCGTGGGTGATCAAGGGGCTGAGCCAGTTCAACAACTACAGCCTGGCGCCGGTGTTGTTGGTGGTGCTGGTGTTGATTGGCGTCGTCGCTGACCGCCGCTAAATGCAAAACAGGGACGTTCATGAGTAAAAAACTGCTGGATGAAACAAGCAAATTTCTCAGCTACGTGCTGCGCCACGAGCCTCAAGCCATTGGCCTGACGCTGGATTCTGAAGGCTGGGCGAATATCGAAGCGCTGATCAGCGGCGCGGCACGCGACGGTCGCACTCTCGAGCGCGCACTGATCGAAACTGTCGTAGCGAGCAACGACAAGAAGCGCTTTTCGATTTCCGAGGACGGCCAGCAGATCCGCGCCGTGCAGGGTCACTCGACCAAGAGCGTGGAGCTGCAACTTGAGGCAAAGCAGCCACCAGAAACGCTGTATCACGGCACGGCGATGCGCTTCATCGACTCGATCAACCAGCAAGGCTTGATCCCCGGATCGCGGCATCACGTGCATCTCTCGGCAGAAACCACCACCGCCTCAGCCGTAGGTCAACGCTACGGCACCGTGGTCATTCTGAAAGTCGCCGCGCGGCAGATGCAGGAACAAGGCTTCAAGTTCTATCAGGCGGAAAACGGCGTCTGGCTGACAGAGCAAGTGCCGGTGCGCTTCATCTCTACGCTGTAGTCCTCGACACCTTCGTCATCTATTCAGCGCTGGCTTTGACCTCACTTCGAATCATCGCACTGAGCCCGTAGTAGTCCTTACAGCCCAACGCTTCTGCATTGTCCAGATACGCAATATTCTGACCATCGTGCCGGTCATGCTCGTTTACATGCGTCAGCGCAAGAATGTAGTTGGCCTCAGCCCGATATTGATCTTCTGACAATAACAGCGCGACAGCGCGGGCCCGCATTGCCGCCAATTTGCCTTGCTGTCCGGCGGGCGCCCTCTCGTCGACGAAGCACAGCGAATGCTTGGCCTGCAAAGGATAGACGTCGGCATAAGCGTCGGGCTTGCTCAATAACTGTTGCAGCGACTGCAAGAACTTCAAATGATCCGCGTTTTGCAGATCAAACCTTTCGTATGCCTTGTCGCATAAATGGTAGTAACCCACCGCAGCCGCCAGCAACCCCTGATCCATGGCTTTCTGGTAAAGGCCACAGGCCTCCATCCGCGTTCGCTCAGAGAACATTGGATTGTCCTGAAGGTTGGCTAGCAAGTACGTTGCGAGCATATGCCCGCCATCCGAGGCCTTTTTCAGATTGTCTGCAAGCGCTGCAAAATCGCCTTCGGCATTGCGCAACTGCTCCGGCGTATACGCGAGTTCCGGCTCGCCGGCGCCTTCCCGCCTGATCCGCTCATCGGCGTCACGCTGGATTTTTTCGGCCACTCTTTGCGCGCTGGCGAAGTATTCATCGGGCGTTACCACGCGCTCGCAAGCCGCTGAAAACAGCAGACCCAACGCCAGCATGCAGGTGAAAAGGGCTTTCAAGACTCGTCTTCCTTTACAAGTGGGGGGACGTAGAGCTTTCGGCGGATCGCCAGCAATCTTTAAGGCACCCCAAAAACAACTGTAGGAGTGAGCCTGCTCGCGATAGCGGTGTGTCAGTCGGCATAAGTACTGACTGATCCACCGCTATCGCGAGCAGGCTCACTCCTACATTGGGTATTGCGTGATGCTTAAGCGAGTTTTTCGAACTTCAGGTCCCACACGCCATGGCCAAGACGTTCGCCGCGGCGTTCGAACTTGGTGATCGGGCGTTCGGCCGGGCGCGGTACGCACTTGCCGTCTTCGGCGAGGTTGCGGTAGCCCGGGGCGACGTTCATCACTTCCAGCATGTATTCGGCGTACGGTTCCCAGTCGGTGGCCATGTGCAGAATGCCGCCAACCTTCAACTTGCTGCGCACCAGTTCAGCGAACGACGCCTGAACGATGCGACGCTTGTGGTGACGGCTCTTGTGCCATGGATCCGGGAAGAACAGCATCAGGCGATCAAGGCTGTTGTCGGCGATGCAGCGGTTGAGCACTTCGATCGCGTCGCAATCGTAGACGCGCAGGTTGGTCAGGCCCTGAGTCAGCACGCCATTGAGCAGCGCGCCAACACCCGGACGGTGTACTTCAACGCCGATGAAATCCTGATCCGGTGCCGCTGCGGCCATTTCCAGCAGCGAGTGACCCATGCCGAAACCGATCTCCAGCGAGCGCGGTGCCGAGCGGCCAAACACTTGATCGTAATCCACCGGCGCGTCGGCCAGTGGCAGCACGAACTTGGGCGCGCCTTGATCCAGACCGCGTTGCTGGCCTTCGGTCATGCGCCCGGCGCGCATCACGAAGCTCTTGATGCGGCGGTGTTGGCGCTCGTCGCCCTCTTCCGTCTGGATAGGCGTGTCGTTCGATTCAGTCATCAATGGCTCTTACTTGATCAGACCATCCAGCGGCGAAGAGGCGCTGGCATAGAGTTTTTTCGGCATGCGGCCGGCGAGGTAGGCCAGACGGCCCGCGACGATCGCGTGTTGCATGGCTTGCGCCATCATCACCGGTTGCCCGGCGTGGGCGATGGCCGAGTTCATCAGCACGGCATCGCAGCCCAGTTCCATGGCGATGGTGGCGTCGGAAGCAGTACCGACACCGGCATCGACCAGCACCGGAATTTTTGCTTCTTCGAGGATGATCTGCAGGTTGTACGGGTTGCAGATCCCCAGACCGGAACCGATCAGACCGGCCAGCGGCATGACTGCAATGCAGCCGATCTCCGCCAGTTGCCGGGCAATGATCGGGTCATCGCTGGTGTAAACCATCACGTCGAAGCCTTCCTTGACCAGCGTTTCGGCGGCCTTGAGGGTTTCGATCACGTTAGGGAACAGGGTTTTCTGGTCGGCCAGCACTTCCAGCTTCACCAGGTTGTGGCCGTCGAGCAGCTCACGGGCCAGACGGCAAGTGCGCACGGCTTCGATAGCGTCGTAGCAGCCGGCGGTGTTCGGCAGAAAGGTATAGCGATCCGGCGACAACACGTCGAGCAGGTTCGGCTCGCCCTCGATCTGGCCCAGGTTGGTACGGCGCACGGCGAAGGTGACGATCTCGGCACCCGAGGCTTCGATGGCCTGACGGGTTTCTTCCATGTCACGGTATTTGCCGGTACCAACCAGCAAACGCGACTGGTAAGTACGACCGGCCAAGACGAAAGGCTTGTCGCTACGAACGATGCTCATGGGGAATCCTCTTTACGGGTGAGGGTCTTGCAGAATTCTCTGCCCTTGTGGGCCGGGCGACTAGCCGCCGCCGATGGCGTGCACGACTTCGACGTTGTCGCCGTCGTTGAGCGTGGTGTCGGCATGCTGGCTGCGCGGGACGATATCCAGATTGAGTTCGACCGCTACCCGGCGTCCGGTCAGTTCCAGACGGGTCAGCAGGGCCGCAACGGTTTCACCGTCGGGCAGTTCAAGGGATTCGCCGTTCAACTGAATGCGCATGCTTAACGCCGCCATCATTTTTAGGGGCTGGCATTCTAGCCCGATCATGACCTAAAGGTCAGCACCGAGCGTCAAGCGGTGGGTTGCAAGCGCCAGGCGGCGAGCCCCAGGCATACCCAACCGGCCAGAAATGCCAGACCACCGAACGGGGTGATGATGCCAAGCTTGCTAATGCCGGTGGTGGTCAGCGCGTAAAGACTGCCGGAGAACAGGACGATGCCGACGGTGAACGAAACACCGGCCCAAGTAACCAGTCGCCCCTGAATTTGCGTGGCCAGCAGCGCTACGCCGAACAACGCCAGGGTGTGCACCAGTTGATAGGTGACGCCGGTATGGAAAATCGCCAGATACTCGGGCGTGAGGCGGTTTTTCAAACCGTGGGCGGCGAAAGCACCCAAGGCAACGCCGGTGAAACCAAAAAAAGCGGCCAGCATCAGAAAGCCACGCAGCATGTGGAACTCCAGTCAGACTCGATCGGCAGGGTCTGTATAATGGCCCGCTCCACCGGTTCGGCCAAGCCATCTCTATGCTGCGTACTATTTTTCGTCGTCTCACGAAGGCCCTGCTCTGGTTCGCGGGTGGCAGCGTATTGCTGGTGTTGCTGTTTCGCTTCGTGCCGCCACCGGGCACGGCATTGATGGTCGAGCGTAAAGTCGAATCCTGGGTCGACGGTGAGCCAATCGACCTGCAACGCACCTGGAAACCGTGGGACGAGATCTCCGATGACCTCAAAGTGGCCGTCATGGCTGGCGAGGATCAGAAGTTTCCCGAGCATTGGGGTTTTGATTTCGGCGCCATCCAGGCTGCACTGGCGCACAACGAACTGGGCGGCTCGATCCGAGGCGCCAGCACATTGAGCCAGCAGGTGTCGAAGAACCTGTTTCTGTGGGCCGGCCGTAGCTATCTGCGCAAAGGTCTGGAAGCTTGGTTTACCGCGCTGATCGAGGTTTTCTGGCCCAAGCAGAGGATTCTTGAGGTGTACCTGAACAGTGTCGAGTGGGATGACGGTGTGTTCGGCGCTGAAGCAGCGGCCCGCCATCACTTTGGTGTGAGCGCGAAGTCACTGTCACGGCAGCAGGCGAGCTATCTGGCGGCAGTATTGCCGAATCCTCGCGTCTGGAGCGCGAGTCATCCGACGGCGTACGTGTCGCGCCGTGCCGGATGGATTCGGCAGCAGATGAGTCAATTGGGTGGGACCAGTTATCTGCTGGGGCTCAATGATTCGCGCCGGGCACCTTGGGCGCAATAGTCGAGCATTAACCTTCCAGACACTGATGATCCCTGTGGGAGCGGGCTTGCCCGCGATTGCGGTGGTTCAGCAGACATCTAAATGACTGACAGGACGCCATCGCTGGCAAGCCAGCTCCCACAGGGTTTGATACAGCCCCGAAACACGCGGATAAAAAAACGCCCCGATCATCGCTGATCGGGGCGTTTTTTATTGCCGTGGCGCCGGTTTAGGCGGCGATCGACAACTTGAGCTTGTTCATCGCACTCTTTTCGAGCTGACGAATACGCTCGGCCGACACGTTGTACTTCTGCGCCAGGTCGTGCAGCGTGGCTTTCTCTTCTGCCAGCCAGCGCTGGTAGAGAATGTCACGGCTGCGCTCGTCCAGCACTTCCAGCGCTTCGTGCAGGTTGTGGTTGGAGTTGTCGCTCCAGTCGGCATCTTCCAGTTGACGCGCCGGGTCGTACCGGTGGTCTTCCAGATAGTTGGCCGGCGACTGGAAAGCACTGTCGTCGTCTGCTTCCGCAGCCGGGTCGAAGGCCCTGTCATGGCCGGTCAGGCGACTTTCCATCTCGCGCACTTCCCGCGGCTCGACGCCGAGGCTTTCCGCCACACGGTGGACTTCCTCGTTGTTCAGCCACGCCAGACGTTTCTTCTGGCTGCGCAGGTTGAAGAACAGCTTGCGCTGGGCCTTGGTGGTCGCGACTTTCACAATGCGCCAGTTGCGCAGGATGAACTCGTGAATTTCCGCCTTGATCCAGTGCACGGCGAACGACACCAGACGCACACCCATTTCCGGGTTAAAGCGTTTGACCGCCTTCATCAGGCCGACGTTACCTTCCTGGATCAGGTCAGCCTGAGCCAGACCGTAGCCGGAATAGCTACGGGCAATGTGTACGACAAAACGCAGGTGGGCGAGCACCATCTGCCGAGCCGCCCCCAAATCCTGCTCATAGTAGAGACTCTCGGCCAGTTCACGCTCCTGCTCCGGCGTCAGCAATGGAATGCTGTTGACGGTGTGCACATAGGCTTCCAGGTTCGCACCCGGAACCAACGCGTACGCAGGTTGCAAAGAATTGGTCATGCGAAAAAACCTCCCACTTACATACTCGTGCCTCTCGGCACTGCGAAAAATTGACCGGGAATTCAAGTACAAGTTCCCAAAAAAACCGCGAGGCCAATCACGCGCAAAAAAGATTCTACTTCGGCGCCAGCTCCCTGAGATGACGTGCGACTGCAATCCATGCACCGATATAACCCAACAGCACCGCGCCAAGCAAGAGCGACAGACCGTCGGCAACTGGCACTCCGGCCAGCGCGAAATCACTGCCGTACAAGCCGGCCAGCCCAACCACCGCGTCGTTCAGCCAGTTCAGGCCGAACGCCAACACTCCCCAGGACAACAGCCCCGCACCGAAACCGTACAACGCGCCCATATAAAGGAAGGGACGCCGCACATAGCTGTCGGTGCCGCCGACGAGTTTAATCACTTCTATCTCGGTGCGGCGGTTTTCGATATGAAGACGAATGGTATTGCCTATCACCAAAAGTAATGCAGAAACCAGCAGCACTGTCAGACCGAAGACAAAACGATCGCCGAGCTTGAGGATGGCGGCCAGACGCTCGACCCAGACTAGATCAAGTTGCGCCTGTTGTACCTTGGGCAGCTCGGAAAGTTTTTGTCTTAATGCTTCCAGCGTCGACTTGTCGACTTCGTTCGGGGTGACCAGCACCACGCCCGGCAGCGGGTTTTCCGGCAGCTCGCGCAGGGCTTCACCCAATCCGGACTGCTGCTGGAACTCTTCCAACGCCTGATCGCGGCCGACATATTCAGCATCAGCTACGCCGGGCATGCCTTTGATCTGCTCGCGCAATGACTCGCCCTGCTCCGGGCTTGCATCGAGTTGCAGGTACAGCGAAATCTGCGCCGCACGCTGCCACGAACCGCCAAGACGCTCGACATTATTGAGCAACAGTGACAACCCCATCGGCAGGCTCAGCGCCACCGCCATTACCATGCAGGTGAAGAAGCTGCCGATCGGCTGTTTGCCGAGCCGGCGCAGGCTGTCGAGCAGACTGGCGCGATGGCTTTCGATCCAGGCACGCAACAGCGTAGCGAAATCAGGACCATCGTCATCGTCGTGCTTTTTCTTCTTCGGCGGCTGCGGATCAGCGGCTTTCGGGGCCACGCGCTCGGAAACCTTCGGACTGCGTGTCGCACTCATACACCGGCCTCCCCGTCGCCGATCAATCGGCCACGTTGCAGGGTCAGCATGCGGTGACGCATGCGCGCGATCAGTGCCAGGTCGTGACTGGCGATCAGCACGCTGGTGCCCAAACGGTTGATATCTTCGAACACGCCCATGATCTCGGCCGCCAGACGCGGGTCGAGGTTACCGGTCGGTTCATCCGCCAGCAGCAAGGCCGGGCGGTGGACGATGGCGCGGGCAATGCCGACGCGCTGTTGCTGACCGGTGGACAGGTCGCCCGGGTACAGATCGGTTTTGTCCGACAGCGCCACACGCTCCAGCGCCGAATCGACACGCTTGGCGATTTCAGCCTTGGACAGGCCGAGAATCTGCAACGGCAACGCGACGTTGTTGAACACCGTGCGATCAAACAGCAACTGGTGATTCTGGAACACCACGCCGATCTGCCGGCGCAGGAACGGAATCTGCGCGTTGCTGATGGTGCTCAGGTCTTGCCCGGCGAGCAGCAGCTTGCCGCTGGTCGGACGCTCCATCGCCAGCAACAGGCGCAACAGTGTGGACTTACCGGCACCGGAGTGGCCGGTGACAAACAAGAACTCGCCACGACGGACTCGAAAGCTCAGCTCATGCAAGCCGACGTGACCGTTCGGGTAGCGTTTACCGACCTGTTCGAAAAGATTGTTTTAGGCTACGTCTGTTCTAAATTTTCTTTTTTAAATGTTTTTTGTTGTATTGTTCTT
>NZ_JBIUVJ010000018.1:33155-46124 GCF_044742875.1 Pseudomonas sp. NPDC087817 | reverse complement strand
CGGGTAGCGTTTACCGCCCGGTTCGACACGAAACATGAACGCTCCCGCTCGGCAAACAGTGCCTGGACAAAGGGTTCGGCTTCAAAGGTACGCAAATCGTCGATGCCTTCACCGACGCCGATGTAACGAATCGGCAGGCCAAACTGCTTGGCCAGGGCAAAGATCACCCCGCCCTTGGCGGTGCCGTCGAGCTTGGTCAGCGCCAGGCCGGTCAGTTCGACGGTCTGGTTGAATTGCTTGGCCTGGTTGATCGCGTTCTGGCCAGTACCGGCGTCGAGCACCAGCAGCACTTCGTGCGGCGCATCGGCATCGAGCTTGCCGATCACCCGGCGAACCTTTTTCAGTTCTTCCATCAGGTTGTCTTTGGTGTGCAGACGACCGGCGGTGTCGGCGATCAGCACATCAATGCCACGGGCCTTGGCGGCTTGTACGGCATCGAAGATCACCGAAGCCGAGTCCGCGCCAGTGTGCTGGGCGATCACCGGGATCTTGTTGCGCTCACCCCAGACCTGCAACTGCTCCACAGCGGCGGCGCGGAAGGTATCACCGGCGGCGAGCATGACTTTCTTGCCTTCCAGTTGCAGCTTCTTCGCCAGTTTGCCGATGGTGGTGGTCTTGCCGGCGCCGTTGACGCCGACCACCAGAATCACGAATGGCTTGTTCTGCGAAACGATCTTCAGCGGCTGCTCGACCGGCTTAAGCATAGCGGCCAGCTCGGCTTGCAGGGATTTGTACAGTGCGTCGGAGTCGGCCAGTTCCTTGCGTGCGACCTTCTGGGTCAGGCGCTGGATGATCTGCGTGGTGGCTTCGACGCCAACGTCGGCGGTGAGCAGACGGGTTTCGAGGTCATCAAGCAGATCGTCATCGATGGTTTTACGACCGAGGAACAGGCTGGCCATGCCCTCGCCGATGCTGGCGCTGGTTTTCGACAGGCCTTGCTTGAGACGGGCGAAGAAACCGGCTTTGGTTTCTTCAGTGCGCGGGGCTTCGACGGGCGTTTCAGCAAGCACTTCAACCGGCACTACTGGCGCAGCGACAACCGGTGCAGGTGCTGGCTGATGAATGACTGGAGCTACGGGAGCAGCAACTACCGGGGCAACTGGCTCCGGAACAACAGGCTCAGCTACAACCGGCGCAGGTTCGACCACCGGCGCCGGAGCCACCTCGGGAATGAACGCGGCAGGCGCGGGAATCACTGGCGTGACATGCGGCGCAGCCTCTTCAACCAACGCTACCGGCTCTTCCGCCACTGGCAACGTCAGCCACGGCTCGGCTACCGGGGTCAGCGGCGCCTCGGCAATCACAGGGGTTTCAGGCTCAGGTTCGGCCGCCGGTTGCAGCACCGGCTCGGCGATCGGCAGCACGATCGGTGCCGGCTCTTCTTCTATTACCGGAGCAGGCGCCGGAACGGGCTCAGGAATCGCGGGCGGCTGTTCGACGACGGGTTCCTGCGGTTTCTTACGCAGCCATCCGAACAGGCTTTTCTTTTCGCCAGCCGCAGCTGGGGTCTTCTTGTCGTCGTTGGAACCAAACATGGAGGACGGCTATCTCACGGTAGCGACGCGCCATAAGGGCGCCCCGGCAAATAAATATTCGATGCAGAACAGACTGTGTTTCACCCAGCTTGTTCACGCGCAACATTTTGTCGAGGCGCCAAAGGCACCTCAAAGGTCGATTATTACGAAGGACTGGAACGGCATCTTCGGCGAAAACGCAGAGTTTAGCTGAGAAACTCAAAGCTTCTGCCGGTAACCCATACAACCTATCGACCGATCAATGGCTTGATAGGCGTGGCCGCCAGTAAAACGGATCAGTATCCTAGCACCCTCTCGCCCGCCGACGCTAAGACCAAGCGGGCAGCTCAACAGGTTAAAAAACGAATGAATGCTCTAGCCCGCCGCGCTGCAGGCCTGCTGCTCAGCACAGTCTGCCTGCCCCTTTCGGCCCTGGCGGCCGACCCGCAACCGACTCACGAATTCACCCTCGACAACGGTTTGAAGGTTGTCGTGCGCGAAGACCATCGCGCACCGGTAGTGGTGTCGCAGGTCTGGTACAAGGTCGGTTCCAGCTACGAAACCCCGGGCCAGACCGGTCTGTCCCACGCGCTTGAGCACATGATGTTCAAGGGCAGCGAAAAAGTCGGTCCCGGCGAAGCTTCGCTGATCCTGCGTGATCTGGGTGCCGAAGAGAACGCCTTCACCAGCGACGACTTCACCGCTTATTACCAGGTACTGGCCCGCGATCGTCTGGGCGTGGCTTTTGAACTGGAAGCCGACCGCATGGCCAACCTGCGCCTGCCGGCCGACGAGTTCGCCAAGGAAATCGAAGTCATCAAGGAAGAGCGCCGTCTGCGCACTGATGACAAGCCGATGTCCAAAGCTTACGAGCGCTACAAGGCCATGGCCTACCCGGCCAGCGGCTACCACACGCCGACCATCGGCTGGATGGCCGACCTCGACCGGATGAAAGTCGAAGAGCTGCGCCACTGGTATCAGTCCTGGTACGTGCCGAACAACGCCACCCTGGTGGTAGTCGGTGACGTCACCCCGGACGAAGTGAAAACCCTCGCCCAGCGCTACTTCGGCCCGATCGCCAAGCGCGACGTGCCACCGGCGAAGCAACCACTGGAACTGGCCGAGCCCGGCGAACGCCAGATCACCCTGCACGTGCAGACGCAACTGCCTAGCCTGATGCTCGGTTTCAACGTGCCGAGCATCGCCACCGCTGAAGACAAACGCTCGGTCAACGCTCTGCGCCTGATCTCGGCACTGCTCGACGGCGGCTACAGCGGGCGCATCCCGACGCAGTTGGAGCGCGGTGAAGAGTTAGTCTCCGGCGGTTCGTCGAGCTACGACGCCTACACGCGCGGCGACAGCCTGTTTACCCTTTCGGCCACACCGAATACCCAGAAGAAAAAGACCATGGCGCAAGCCGAGGCCGGTCTGTGGAAGCTGCTCGATCAGTTGAAAACCACAGCCCCCTCCGCCGCAGAGCTTGAGCGCGTACGTGCACAAGTGATTGCCGGTCTGGTCTACGAGCGTGACTCGATCACCAGTCAGGCCACTGCCATTGGCCAACTGGAGACTGTCGGTCTGTCGTGGAAACTGATGGACACCGAACTCGCCGATCTGGAAAGCGTGACCCCGCAAGATATCCAGAATGCCGCCAAGCTGTATTTCACCCGCGAACGTCTCAGCGTCGCCCACGTCCTGCCACTGGAGACGACTCATGAGTGAGCGCAAAACCCCACGCCTGTTGCTTGGTCTGATCGCGGTCGCCGTGATCGGCTCCGCCGCGTTCTATCTGACCCCAGGCGCTAACACCAACGCCAGTGAAGCGCTGGATAACGCCAAGACCAGCCAGAAGCTGCAATCACTGGCCGAACTCGACGGCAAGGCGCCGGCCAGCCGCAAGCTCGACGTACAGACCTGGAACACCGCCGAAGGCGCCAAGGTGCTGTTCGTAGAAGCGCATGAGCTGCCGATGTTCGACATGCGCCTGATCTTCGCCGCCGGCAGCAGCCAGGACGGCAATGCGCCGGGGCTCGCGGTGCTGACCAACGCGATGCTCAACGAAGGTGTTGCCGGCAAAGACGTCGGCGCCATCGCCCAGGGCTTTGAAGGCCTCGGCGCGGATTTCGGCAACGGTGCCTTCAAGGACATGGCGCTGGCATCGCTGCGTAGCCTGAGTGCTGTCGACCAGCGTGAACCGGCCTTGAAGCTGTTCTCGGAGGTGGTCAGCAAACCGACCTTCCCGGCCGATTCGTTCGCGCGCATCAAGAACCAGATGCTCGCCGGCTTCGAATACCAGAAACAGAACCCCGGCAAACTCGCCAGCCTCGAGCTGATGAAGCGTCTGTATGGCGATCACCCATATGCGCATTCCAGCGATGGCAACGCGCAAAGCGTGCCGAAAATCACCCTCGCGCAACTGCGTGAGTTCCATGCCAAGGCTTACGCTGCTGGCAACGTGGTGATCGCGCTGGTGGGCGACTTGTCCCGCGCCGATGCCGAGGCGATTGCCAATCAGGTGTCCGCCGCCCTGCCGAAAGGCCCGGCGCTGGCGAAAATCGCCCAGCCGCAGGAACCGAAGGCCAGCATCGGTCACATCGAGTTCCCGTCCAAGCAAACCAACCTGATGATCGCGCAACTGGGCATCGACCGCGACGACCCGGACTACGCCGCCTTGTCGATGGGTAACCAGATCCTCGGCGGCGGCGGTTTCGGTACGCGTTTGATGAGTGAAGTGCGCGAGAAGCGCGGCTTGGCCTATGGCGTGTATTCCGGGTTCAGCCCGATGCAGGCTCGCGGTCCGTTCATGATCAACCTGCAGACCCGCGCGGAAATGAGCGAAGGCACCCTGAAACTGGTGCAGGACGTACTCGCCGACTACCTGAAAACCGGCCCGACGCAAAAAGAACTCGACGACGCCAAACGCGAACTCGCCGGCAGCTTCCCGCTGTCCACCGCTAGCAACGCCGACATCGTTGGCCAGCTCGGCGCCATGGGCTTCTATAATCTGCCGCTGAGCTATCTGGACGACTTCATGCGTCAGTCCCAGAGTCTGACCGTCGAGCAGGTCAAAGACGCGATGAACAAACACCTGAGCACGGACAAAATGGTCATCGTCAGCGCTGGCCCGACCGTGCCGCAAAAGCCGTTACCGGCCCCATCTGATAAACCTGCCGAGCAACCGCTCGGGGTTCCGGAGCATTAATGGCGACTCGTTCCCCAAAAAAACCTGCGCACAACGTTCACAACGGTGTGAACCAGTTGCGCATCATTGGCGGCCAATGGCGCAGCCGCAAGCTGAGCTTCCCCGATGCGCCGGGCCTGCGTCCGACGCCGGATCGTGTGCGTGAAACCCTGTTCAACTGGCTCGCGCCCTACGTTGAAGGGGCCAAGGTGCTCGACCCGTTCGCCGGCAGCGGCGCGCTGTTTCTCGAAGCGCTGTCCCGTGGCGCGGCCATGGGTCAGGCGCTGGACGCCAGCAACATTGCGGTGTCCAGCCTGAAAGAACACCTCGGCACGCTACGCTGCACCAACGGGCAGGTGCAGACCGCTGACGCCCTGCGCTATCTGGAAACGCAAGTTGCCACGCCGTTTGACCTGGTGTTCCTGGACCCGCCGTTCAACCAGAACCTGCTGCCGGCGGTTTGCACTCTGCTTGAAGAGCGTCAGTGGCTGGCGCCCGACTCGTGGATCTACACTGAAAGCGAAACCGCGCCTTCGACGCTGGGTCTTCCGGGCAACTGGCGCCTGCACCGCGAGCAGAAGTCCGGACGCGTTTATTACGCGCTGTGGCAACGCACGGCAGAGATAGCCGTTAACTAAAAGTTTGCGAGAAACCTGTGGCGAGGGAGCTTGCTCCCGCTGGGTCGCGAAGCGGCCCTTATTTCAGAAGCGAGGCCTGCTGCGCAGTCCAGCGGGAGCAAGCTCCCTCGCCACAAAGTGCATCGAGAACCATCGTGTCCCCTTCGTCAGAACGCTTCATTCCTGCCTTCGGCCTCGGCAATCCGCACTTGCAAACCTTGTGGGGCCCGCTGTGGCGCAAAACCGTTCACCTTGAGCGCGAGCGCGAACGGCTTTGGCTCGACGACGGCGACTTCCTTGATCTTGACTGGCACGGCCCGCATAGCGCCGACGCACCGCTAGTGTTGGTGCTACACGGGCTGACTGGCTCTTCCAATTCGCCCTACGTGGCAGGTGTCCAAAAGGCTTTGGCCGATCAAGGCTGGGCCAGCGTCGCGTTGAACTGGCGCGGCTGTTCGGGCGAACCGAATCTGTTGCCGCGCAGCTACCACTCCGGCGCCAGCGAAGACCTCGCTGAAGCCATTCGCCACCTGCGCGCCAAACGTCCGTTGGCGCCACTGTATGCCGTCGGTTATTCCCTGGGCGGCAACGTACTGCTCAAGCATCTGGGGGAAACCGGCAGCGCCAGTGGTGTGCTCGGCGCGGTGGCGGTGTCGGTGCCGTTTCGCCTCGACCAATGCGCCGACCGCATCGGCCAAGGGTTTTCCAAGGTCTATCAGGCGCACTTCATGCGCGAGATGGTCGCTTACATCAAGAACAAGCAACGTCAGTTCCAGCATGACGGACGCGACGATGGCCTCGCCGCGCTGGCGGCGCTCGGCTCGCTGGAGAACATGCGCACGTTCTGGGACTTCGATGGCCGGGTGACGGCGCCGCTTCACGGTTTCACGAATGCCGAGGATTACTACCGCCGCGCCTCGAGCCGTTACTTTCTCGGCGAAATCCGCACGCCGACCCTGATCATTCAGGCGGCGGACGATCCGTTCGTATTCCCGCACAGCCTGCCGCAAGCCAGCGAGCTGTCGGAGTACACCGAATTCGAATTGCAGACTCGCGGCGGACACGTCGGCTTCGTCGAGGGTTCGCTGCGTCAGCCGGGTTATTACCTGGAACGGCGCATCCCGCAATGGCTGGCACGCCTGACGTCATGAACGATCAGGGCGAGTCGATCCGTTTCTGGCAAACCACGCCGCTGGCCGGAGTCGAACTGCTGTCGGCACGCTACATCGAACAACGCTTTGCCCCGCACGTTCACGATGGCTACGTGATCGGCATGATCATGGCCGGCGCTCAGCGTTATCGCTATCGCGGCGCTGAACATCTGGCGGGCAGCGGCACGCTGGTGTTGATCAACCCGGACGAATTGCACACCGGCCACAAGGGCACCGAGAACGGCTGGCTGTACCGGGCGTTTTATCCCGACACCGGCAAAGTCATGGCGTTGCTGGACGAACTGGAATTGCCCAGCGCGCCGATGCCCGCCTTTGGCGAAACGCTGTACCGCGACCCGGACCTGGTCAACGGTTTCTGTCAGTTACACCGTTTTCTGGAAAATCCGGCCACGGCGTTGCAGCAGCAAACCGTGTGGCGCGAAATGATGCTTTTGCTGCTACAACGTCACGCTGCCGTGCGGATCCCCGGCAAACCCGGCAAGGAACATCGGGCGGTGGTGCGCGCCAAGGAACTCCTGCACGCACAGCTGGCGGCGCCGCCATCGCTCGAAGAATTGGCGGCGGCGGTCAATCTGTCGCCTTTTCACTTCGCCCGGGTGTTCCGCCGTGCCACCGGCATGCCGCCGCATACCTGGTTGATGCAGCAACGCATCGCCACGGCCCGGGGGTTGCTGCAAAGTGGATGTTTACCCGTGGAGGTCGCCCTGCAGTTGGGGTTTGCCGATCAGAGTCACCTGAGCCGGCAGTTCAAGCAGGTTTATGGCGTGGGGCCGGCGGCTTATCGCAGTGCCCGGCAGATTTCCCCAGACACCGCATAGCCCATATGGGAGCGAGCCTGCTCGCGAAAGCGCTCGTTCATTCAACATTGATGTCGACTGATCCGATGCATTAGCGAACAGGCTCGCTCCCACAGAGAGGATTTGCCGTGTTTATTCGCCCGTGGCGATACCGCGCGAAGGCTCGTTGATCCACTCGCTCCACGACCCGGCGTACAGCGAGCCCAACGGATAACCCGCCAGACACAACGCAAACAGGTTGTGACACGCCGTCACACCGGAGCCGCAATACGCCACCAGATCCGCTGGCGAGCGATCACCCAGTCTGGCGGCAAAGCGCTGCTTGAGTTGCTCCGCCGGCAGAAACCGGCCATCACTCCCGAGGTTGTCAGTAAACGCCGCACATTGAGCACCGGGAATGTGCCCGGCAACCGGGTCGATCGGCTCGACTTCGCCCTTGAAGCGCGGCAAGGCTCGGGCATCGATCAAAGTCAGTGCCGGTTGACCGAGGCGCTGCTGCAATTGTTCGGCGCTGAGCAGCAAAGACATGTCCGGCTGACCACTGAAGGTTCCACGCGTGATCGTCGGCGCATCCAGACTCAGCGGCAGGCCCGCCGCATGCCAGGCCTTGAGCCCGCCATCGAGAATGAACACACCGTCACGCTTGCCTAGCCATGCCAGCAACCACCACGCACGCGCCGCGTACGCACCGGGGCCATCGTCATACAAAACCACGTCGCTGTCGGCATTGATGCCCCAGGCTTGCAAGCGCTCGATCAGCGCTGCCGGCTCCGGCAACGGGTGGCGCCCGGTCACGCTCTTGACCACTTTGCCGCTGAGATCACGCTCGAGATCGGCGAAGCTCGCCCCGGCAATATGCCCTTCAGCGTAGCTACGCTGCCCGTAGTCCGGGTCTTCGAGGGCAAAACGACAATCGAGAATCACCAGCCCCGGTTGCTCCTTGCGAGCATCCAGAGCGTTGGGGCTGATCAGTTGCGCAATCGGCATAACGGGCTCCTGTGGGATTTCAACAGAACGGTTTACTTCACGTCTTCGAGGGCCTGGGCCAGCGGCACGTAGAACTCCTCGAACAGCGCATTGACCTGCTCGCGCGCCTGATCGGTGACGAACCCGGCTTCCAGTACCAGCACCTGATACACGCCACGTTTAATGGCTTGCTCGCTGAGGTGGTTGGAGTTTTCCCGGGTGGTGCACAGAAAGCGCACCCACGACGTCAGGATGATCCAGGCGTTGAGGGTCAGGGATTCGATCTGCACGCGATCCATTTCGAGGATCCCGGCGGCGACAAAACCTTCGTAGATCGCCGCGCCCTGGATCACGCAGCGCTGGGAAAAACGCCGATAACGCGCGGCCAGCTCCGGATCGCTGTCGAGCAGGTGCTCCAGATCACGGTGCAGAAAGCGGTAGCGCCACATCGCCGACAACAGCTCCTTGAGGTAGAAGCGCTTGTCTTCAACCGTCGCGGCGCGTCCCTGTGGCGGGCGCAGGAAGCTGTCGACCAGGCTTTCGTACTCACTGAACAACACGGCGATGATCGCCTGCTTGTTGGGGAAGTGGTAGTACAGGTTGCCCGGAGAAATCTCCATGTGGGCTGCAATGTGATTGGTGCTGATGCTGCGTTCGCCCTGCTGATTGAACAGCTCGAGGCTGTTCAGCACGATACGCTCGCTGGTTTTTATTCGTGGGGCCATGGCTTGAGCTTTAATTCAGAGTGCGTTGACGGGCATCTTACGACCTAACCGGAAATGGATAAAACACTGCTGTGCATGGAAGTCATTTGACTTTCTAGAGCATAGACTCTAGAAAGTTCCTCACTACAATAAATCCGGAGCCGACCATGACTGCCGACATTGCCTACCTGCAAACGCTGCAACAGCCACTGGAAGAGCTCGATCGGCAGTTCGCTGCACAACGGGCCGCATACGCCGCCAACCCGATGCCACCCGCCGCCCAGCGTCAGCAATGGCTCAAGGCATTGCGCGATTTGCTGAGCAACGAACGTCAGGCCCTGATTGAGGCGATCAGCGCCGATTTCAGCCACCGCAGCGCCGATGAAACCCTGCTCGCCGAACTGATGCCGAGCCTGCACGGCATCCACTACGCCAGCCGTCATCTCAACGGCTGGATGAAGCCATCGCGGCGCAAGGTCGGCATGGCTTTCCAGCCCGCCTCGGCGAAAGTGGTCTACCAGCCATTGGGCGTGGTGGGCGTCATCGTGCCGTGGAATTACCCGCTGTATCTGGCCATCGGCCCACTGGTCGGCGCCTTGGCGGCGGGCAACCGGGTAATGCTCAAACTCAGTGAATCGACCCCCGCCACCGGGCTGTTGCTCAAACAACTGCTGGCGCGGATTTTCCCCGAAGATCTGGTCTGCGTGGTGCTGGGCGAAGCCGATATTGGCGTGGCGTTTTCCCGTTTGCGCTTCGATCACCTGCTGTTCACCGGCGCCACCAGCATCGGCAAGCATGTGATGCGCGCCGCCGCAGAAAACCTCACGCCTGTAACCCTGGAACTGGGCGGCAAGTCGCCCGCCATCGTCTCGCGCGATGTGCCGCTCAAGGATGCGGCCGAGCGCATTGCCTTCGGCAAAACCCTCAACGCCGGGCAGACCTGCGTCGCACCCGATTACGTGCTGGTCCCGGAAGACCGGGTCGGCGGCTTCGTCGAAGCCTATCGCCAGGCAGTGCAGGGTTTTTATCCGACCCTCGCCGACAACCCGGACTACACGGCAATCATCAACGAACGCCAATTGGCCCGGCTCAACGGCTACGTCAGCGACGCCACCAGCAAAGGCGCGCTGCTGATCCCGCTGTTCGATCAGGGTCAGGGCCGGCGCATGCCGCACAGTGTGCTGTTGAACGTCAGCGACGAGATGACAGTGATGCAGGACGAAATCTTCGGCCCGCTGCTGCCGATCGTGCCGTACCGGGATCTGGAGCAGGCATTCGCTTACATCAATCAGCGGCCACGTCCTCTGGCTCTTTACTACTTTGGCTACGACAAACGCGAACAGACTCGCGTCCTGCACGAAACCCATTCCGGCGGCGTGTGCCTGAACGACACCCTGCTACATGTGGCGCAGGACGACATGCCCTTCGGCGGCATCGGTGCTTCGGGCATGGGCCATTACCACGGTCACGAGGGCTTTCTGACGTTCAGCAAAGCCAAAGGCGTGCTGGTTAAACAGCGCTTCAACGCGGCCAGACTGATTTACCCGCCCTACGGCAAATCCATTCAGAAACTGATCCAGAAGCTGTTCATTCGCTAAACCTTCGTCATCGTCGCCGGGTAATAAAAACAATGCACCCAAGCCTGACCGATACACCTGCCCTGTCGCGCCGTGGCCTGCTGAAATTCAGCCTCGGCGCCACGGCATTCCTTGCCACCGCAGGCCTCGGTGCCAGCCTCAGCGGCTGTTCGTCGAGCGTCGCCGCCAACGGTTTCGTTTCATTGCGCGACGGCGATCTGCTGTTTTTGCGCGCACTGATTCCAGTGATGCTCGACGGCGCCGTGGCGGCCGAGAAAATGCCGAGTGCCGCCGACGGCACTCTCAAGTCGCTGGACTACAGCCTCGATCATCTGTCGCCGGAAATGCTCAAGCTCACCCGGCAACTGTTTGACGTGCTCGGCATGGCCGTGACGCGTGGACCGCTGACCGGCATCTGGGGCAGTTGGGAAAACGCCAGCCCCGAAGGCATGCGCCACTTCCTCGACCGCTGGCAAAACAGCTCGTTGAGCCTGCTGCGCATGGGTCACAGCTCCTTGCAGCAAATGGTGCTGATGGCCTGGTACACCCGCGCCGAATCCTGGGCGCATTGCGGCTACCCCGGCCCGCCTGTCGTCTGAACAGCACAAACCCGGTGGGAGCGGGCTTGCCCGCGATGCGCCAGTTGCCCCACCCCTGCATCCAGAATAATAAAAGAGAACCTGATCGATGCCCGTACCCGACCCGTTCCGCGAAGGCCTCGCCCGAGGCTGGAAAACCTACAACGGCGCCCAACTCAGCGACGATCTGACCCTTGAAACCGACGTCGCGATCATCGGCAGCGGTGCCGGTGGCGGCACCACGGCGGAAATCCTCAGTGCCGCCGGCTATAAAGTGCTACTGATCGAAGAAGGCCCGCTGAAAACCAGCACCGACTTCAAACTGCTCGAAGACCAGGCCTACAGCAGCCTCTATCAGGAAGGCATCGGCCGCATGAGCAAGGACGGCGCGATCACCATCCTGCAGGGCCGCGCGGTGGGCGGCACCACACTGATCAACTGGACATCGAGCTTCCGCACGCCGCAACCGACCCTTGAACACTGGGCCAAAGAGCACAACGTCAAAGGCCACAGTCCTGCCGAGATGGCACCGTGGTTCGAAAAAATGGAGCAGCGCCTCGGCGTCGCACCGTGGATGGTCCCGCCCAACGCTAACAACGACGTGATCCGTAAAGGCTGCGAGCAACTCGGCTACAGCTGGCACGTGATCCCGCGCAACGTGCGCGGCTGCTGGAACCTTGGTTACTGCGGCATGGGCTGCCCGACCAATGCCAAGCAATCGATGATGGTCACGACCATTCCGGCAACCCTGGAAAAGGGCGGCGAGCTGCTTTATCTGGCCCGTGCGGAGAAGCTGTTGATCAACGGCGACAAAATCTCCGGCCTGCAATGCGTGGCGATGGACGAGCGCTGTGTCGAGCCGACCGGACGCAAGATCACCGTCAAGGCGCGGCACTACGTGCTGGCCGGCGGCGGTATCAACAGCCCGGCGTTGCTGCTGCGCTCGGATGCGCCAGACCCGCATCAACGCCTGGGTAAACGCACCTTCCTGCATTTGGTGAACATGTCCGCCGCACGCTTCGACGAGGTGATCAACCCGTTCTACGGTGCGCCGCAGTCGATCTACTCGGACTATTTCCAGTGGAAGGACGGCGCCACCGGGCCGATAGGCTACAAACTTGAAGTGCCGCCGCTGCACCCGGCGCTGGCGGCCACCCTGCTCGGTGGGTTCGGCCAGCAGAACGCCGAGCATATGGCTGATCTGCCGCACACCCACGCGATGCTGGCCCTACTGCGCGACGGCTTTCATCCGGACAGTCCCGGTGGCAGTGTCGAACTGCGCGGCGACGGCTCGCCGGTGCTCGACTATCAGGTTTCACCGTACGCCTGGGAAGGCCTGCGCCGTGCGTTCCACAGCATGGCCGAGATCCAGTTTGCCGGCGGCGCCAAAGCGGTGCTGCCGATGCACGCCGACGCGCATTACGTGAAAACCCTGGCCGAGGCGCGCAGCCTGATCGATGGTTTGAGCCTTGAGTTGTACCGCACGCGGCTGGGCAGCGCCCACGTCATGGGCGGCTGTGCGATGGGCGAAGACGCGAAAACCGCGGTCACCGACAGCCTCGGTCGCCATCATCAACTGAGTAATCTGTCGATCCACGACGGCTCGCTGTTCCCCACCAGCATCGGCGCCAACCCGCAATTGTCGGTGTATGGCCTGACCGCACAATTGGCGACATCCCTCGCCGATCGGCTGAAAAATCCATGAAAAAGCAGAATATTCCCCTCGTCTATAGTGCTTTCTTACCCAACAGGCGACTTGGCCGACCGGGACGGCTGCGATACCATCCGACTCCCCAACGGACTCCCGCCAGGACGACGCGATGAACCGAGTGTTGTACCCAGGTACCTTCGACCCTATTACCA
>NZ_JBIUVJ010000018.1:0-33145 GCF_044742875.1 Pseudomonas sp. NPDC087817 | reverse complement strand
AAGATAAGTACACAACAAACATCTACACTAAAAACAACACACATTCCCAACACGACGAACTACCCAACAGCCTGTTCGACCATGTGATCATTGCCGTCGCCGCCAGCCCCAAGAAAAACCCGCTGTTCCCGCTGGAACAACGGGTTGAACTGGCTCGCGAGGTCACCAAACACCTGCCGAACGTGGAAGTGGTCGGTTTCTCGACGCTGCTTGCGCATTTCGCCAAAGAGCAGAATGCCAACGTGTTCCTGCGTGGTTTGCGTGCGGTGTCGGACTTCGAATACGAATTTCAGCTGGCCAACATGAACCGCCAGTTGGCGCCGGACGTGGAGAGCCTGTTTCTCACGCCATCCGAGCGTTATTCGTTCATTTCTTCGACGCTGGTGCGGGAAATTGCCGCGCTGGGCGGCGATATCAGCAAGTTCGTCCACCCGGCCGTGGCCGACGCCCTGACCCTACGCTTCAAGAAGTAAGCGCTGCCAAAGGCTCGGGCTGCGATCAGACGATCTTTTGCTTTTAAAGGATTGCAGTCGCGTGCCCTTGATCGCACCCGCGTGCACTGCGCTCGCCAATGCGGCACAATTGCGCGCATTGATTTATAGCGCCCGGGCCTGCCGCCCCGGCTGGAGTTAGCATGTCCCTGATCATTACCGACGATTGCATCAACTGCGACGTCTGCGAACCCGAGTGCCCGAACGCCGCCATCTCCCAAGGCGAAGAGATCTATGTGATCGACCCGAACCTGTGCACCCAGTGCGTCGGCCACTACGACGAACCACAGTGCCAGCAGGTCTGCCCGGTGGATTGCATTCCGCTCGATGAAGCGCATCCGGAGACTGAAGAACAGTTGATGGAGAAGTACCGCAAGATCACCGGCAAGGCCTGAGTCCTTCAGCGCCTGATCCGACGCCATCGCGGGCAAGCCCGCTGCCACAGGTTTCCGTGATGAAACACTAACCGTGTAAACACCAAAATCCCTGTGGGAGCGGGCTTGCCCGCGATTGGGCCATCAGAAACACCATTGACTCCGGAGCAGCTCACTCACGCTGCTCAAACCCCTCCCCCGTACACCCCAGACACCGCACAAACGCCGCTTTCGCCGGGTCCACGACCAGCGCCTGCCCTGCATCGCCAATCCCGCCACCCAACGCGGTAAATGGCAGCGACACAATAAACGCCCCCGCGCCAATCACCGTAGCCACCACCAGCAAAGGTCGGGCAATCAGCAAGTCGCCGATCATGGCGTAGGCCGGTGGATTCTGAATGGTGTAACGCGGATCACCACTGCCGTTTTCCGTGGCCTGAACAACCAGGCTGGAACACAGCAGCAGTGTTGCGAAGAGGACTTGCAAGGATTTCATGGCACGATCCTTCGGGCTGAACAGTGAGACAACTCACTATAGACCGTAGGACTTTTTCAGCCTTTTGCCTCAGGTCTGGCAGCGCGGGCAGAACACACTGGCGCGTTGCCCCAGCTTCACTTCGCGCAGACCGGTGCCGCAAACCTTGCAGTGTTCACCGCCACGACCGTAGACAAACAGTTCCTGCTGGAAATACCCCGGCTGCCCGTCGCCGCCGATGAAATCACGCAACGTGGTGCCGCCACGCTCGATGGCGGCGGCGAGGATGCGCTTGATCTCGATCGCCAGCTTCAGATAGCGCGCCCGGGAAATGCCCCCGGCCTCGCGACGCGGATCGATCCCGGCGGCAAACAGCGCTTCCGTCGCGTAGATATTGCCGACCCCGACCACCACCGCGTTGTCCATGATGAACGGCTTGACCGCCATCGAACGCCCGCGTGACAGCTGGAACAGCCGCTCGCCATCGAACAGATCAGTAAGCGGCTCCGGCCCGAGGCGAATCAGCAATTCGTGATTGAGCGGATCATTGCTCCACAACATCGCGCCGAACCGCCGCGGATCGGTATAGCGCAGGGCCAGACCCGACTCCAGCTCGATATCGACATGCTCATGCTTGAGCGCCGGCAACCCGACCTCGACCAGACGCAGATTGCCCGACATGCCCAAATGGCTGATCAACGTGCCGACCTCGGCATTGATCAACAGATACTTGGCCCGGCGCTCGACCAACACGATGCGCTGCCCCGAAAGTCGCACATCGAGGTCTTCGGGGATCGGCCAGCGCAGCCGCCGGTCACGCACGATCACCCGGCTGACGCGCTGGCCTTCCAGATGCGGAGCAATGCCCCGGCGGGTGGTTTCAACTTCCGGCAGTTCAGGCATGACGTCCTCGAATCAATGCGCGCCGAGGTCGCGGATCGTTTGTTTGAGGGTTTCGAAGTCGTAGTCCGACAGCCCTACGTAATCGAGTACCAGCGGGCCCACTGCGTTCCATTCGAAATCTTCGGTCTGATTGCCCAGCACTCGATACGAGGCGCAGATGTGCTCGGCCATCTTGAGAATCGCCAACAGGTTTTTCAGCTGACTGTTGCGCGACGACTCATCGCTGAAGATCGCCAAAGCATTGTGGTGATTGGCGATGGCCGCGCTGACATGTTCCGGCAGGCGCCAGGACTTGGCGGTGTAGTAGCCGACCACAGCGTGGTTGGTGTTGAACTCGGCGTTTTCAGTGTCCACCACACGGCATTCGGCGCTGGCATTCGCGTAAGCCTTTTCCAGTACCGACATGTAATTGGGGAACCGCTGCAACATCAACGGTACGCCGCAGTCGTGGAACAGGCCGAGAGCGTATGCCTCGTCGCCCGCCTGAGTGCCGATGCGCTTGGCCAGGGTCAGGCAAGTCATCGCCACGTCCTGCGCGGTGTCCCAGAAACGATTGAGGGTGACGATGGTGTCGTCGTTCATCTCGCCCTTGATCGACTGGGCATTGATCAGGTTGATGATCGAACGGCTGCCCAGCAGGTTTACCGCGCGCTGGATCGAAGTGATCTTGTTGCTCAAGCCGTAATACGGCGAGTTGACGATTTTCAGCAGCGCGCCGGACAGGCCGGGATCCTGGGCGATCAGCTTGGCGATCACCTCCAGATCCGGGTCGGGCATGTACTGCTCCATTTGCAGATCCACCATGATCTGCGGCTGCGCGGGCACGCTGATGCCCTGCAGGGATTGTTGAATCTGTTCGGTGGTCAGCTCTTGGGACATAAGTACACACTCTGGGACAGGCGGCGATTCTAACCCCTAAAAACCGCAAGACGACACACCAGTGGGCAATTGTCAGGAACTTTCATTCAGGCCCTGGCTTCGGACTCTGTAATGCCCGGCGGTTCATTTCGATCCCGTGGGGCGGCTATTTCCAACAGACTCAGGAGCTTATTGATGGCTACTTCACTCAACGGCAAGCGCGTCGCTTTTTTGGTAACCGATGGTTTCGAACAGGTCGAATTGACCGGTCCCAAGCAAGCGCTGGAAGAGGCCGGTGCGCAGGTCGACATCCTCTCGGCCGAGGCCGGCAAGGTTAAAGGCTGGCATCACGACAAACCGGCGGACGACTTCACCGTCGACCAGACTTTCCAGGCCGCCAGCAGCGAGCAATATGACGCGATCGTGCTGCCCGGTGGCGTCCAGAACTCCGACACGATCCGCATCGATCAGGATGCCCAGCATCTGGTCAAGACCGGCACTTCGGCCGGCAAACCGATTGCGGTGATCTGCCATGGCAGTTGGTTGCTGATCTCGTCGGGGCTGGTCAATGGCAAAACCATCACCAGCTACAAGACACTCAAGGATGATCTGGTGAATGCCGGAGCCAACTGGGTCGATCAGGAAGTGGTCAGAGACGGCCACTTGATCAGCAGCCGCCAGCCGGATGATATTCCGGCGTTCAGCCGAGAGTTGATCGACGCACTCTCTGATTGAACTGCCCTTGTGGCGAGGGGATTTATCCCCGATCGGCTGCGCAGCAGTCGCAAATCTGACAGCGCGAGATATCAGGCTTACCGTGTCAGACAGGTGCGACGGCTGCGCCGTCCGGCGGGGATGAATCCCCTCGCCACCGGTAAGCCCTATCACCATTGCTGTCGCGCCACATGTCCACTCACCAGCCAATCGTGCCGAGCAACACGGTATACTCCCGCTCTTTTTTCCGGAGCGACGTCATGTCCCTGCCTAGCTTGCGCCTCAAAGCCAACGCCGACCGTCGCCTGCGCGCCGGTCACCTGTGGGTCTACAGCAACGAAATCGATGTGGCCGCCACGCCACTGCACGGCTTCAACGCCGGCGATCAGGCGATCCTCGAAGCCGCCGGCGGCAAGCCGCTGGGCATCGTCGCGATGAGCCCGAACAACCTGATCTGCGCCCGCCTGCTATCGCGTGACACCAAGGTCGCGCTGGACAAATCGCTGTTGGTGCACCGCCTGAACGTCGCGCTGTCCCTGCGCGAGCGTCTGTTCGACAAGCCGTTCTATCGTCTGGTCTACGGTGATTCCGACCTGCTGCCGGGCCTGGTTGTCGACCGTTTCGGCGACATTCTTGTGGTGCAGATCGCCTCGGCGACCATGGAAGCGCATAAAGATGACGTGATCGCCGCACTGACCCAAGTGCTCAAGCCAAGCGGCATCCTTTTCAAGAACGACTCCGCCGCCCGTGACGCCGAAGGCCTCAACCGTTACGTCGAAACCGTATTCGGTCTGGTGCCGGAGTGGGTCGCGCTGGAGGAGAACGGCGTGAAATTCGAAGCACCGGTCATCCAGGGCCAGAAAACCGGCTGGTTCTACGACCACCGCATGAACCGCGCGCGTCTGGCTCCTTACGCCAAAGGCAAACGCGTCCTCGACCTCTATAGCTACATCGGTGGCTGGGGCGTGCAGGCTGCCGCTTTCGGCGCCAGCGAAGTGTTCTGCGTCGATGCCTCGGCTTTCGCTCTCGACGGTGTCGAGCGCAACGCTGCACTGAACGGCTTCGCCGACAAGATGACCTGCATCGAAGGCGATGTTTTCGAAGCCCTGAAAGAGCTGAAGGCCAGCGAAGAACGCTTCGACGTGATCGTGGCCGACCCGCCGGCGTTCATCAAACGCAAGAAAGACATGAAAAACGGCGAAGGCGCCTACCGTCGCCTGAACGAGCAAGCCATGCGCCTGCTCAACAAGGACGGCATCCTGGTCAGCGCTTCGTGCTCGATGCACCTGCCGGAAGATGATCTGCAGAACATCCTGCTGACCAGCGCCCGTCACCTGGACCGAAATATCCAGTTGCTTGAGCGTGGCGGTCAGGGCCCGGATCACCCGGTGCATCCGGCGATCGCCGAAACCCGCTACATCAAGAGCATCACCTGCCGCCTGCTGCCAAACAGCTGATCAATGCGGATGACGGGGAGCCAGCAGGCTCCCCGTTTGCTTTACGCCAGCCCATGCCAGTCAGGGCGCTATCTCTGCTTCAATAATCGACACTTCCTACACTTGCTTTCCTACTGACGTGCAGGATATTTCCTTACGTCTTTTAATTATTGAAACTTAGCCTACAAAGTCCAACTCCAGCTAAAGATCGCTCCGACAAAATTACTGGAATATTCCTACTTAATATCCACTTGCCAATAATCCATTACAAACTATTATGAAGTTGTCACCACGAGGTGACTTCGAATATCAATGAACAAGGAGTTCACATCATGAAAACCATTTATCTGGAAACCAACAAAATCGCCAACCTGGCTTTTCTGGTTGCCCCTAAAGCCCGCTAAATAGGGCAGGACGCCGGGAAGTGCCGGCAACTCGGCGTCCTTTTCGATTTTATCCAGAGTAAATAACCCACATGTACATAAACCCTTACCTGTTTATATTGCCGCGCTCGCCGGGACAAATAGTATGGAACTACAAAGATCATACCCAACACGAACTTGACCTTGATTATTCAATTCGGCTCACCCAACTAATCAACAACCCTGACCTGTTCGACACGCACAGCATAATAGACACACAACTATTAAGTGCGGGCATCCTAACCGTTTCAAAAATAGACAATCCACAATGGGGTTGGGATGAACTGTCGAAGATCTACCATATCGGTACGCAAAACATTCCCTGCGAACACACCCCCCAGAATATTCACGAGTGGTCCAGGCAATATCTTTCTCACTGCAACGAAGTCCTGGCGACCCCGGCTCCCGTGAAAGAACGCCAGCAGCAGGAAGCCGGGCAGCGCATCGCGTTGCCCCTCCCGCATGAATTGCGCGACGACAGCCTGGTTCACGCCCTGCTCCAGCGTAAAACCTGCCGCACCTATACCGGCGCAGCGATGACACTCGATGACCTGGGCACCCTGCTTTATCTTTCGCTCGGTTACCTGCGCGAGCGCGACGGGGACCGTGACGACAGCATCGCCGACGATCTCGGCGCACGCCGCAGCAGTCCTTCCGGTGGCGGTCTGAACGCCTGCGAAGGTTTTCTGCTGGTGCAGAACGTCGACGATCTGGAGCCCGGGATCTACGCCTATCAGCCGACCGACCATTCCATCAGTCGGGTCAATTCATTGCCTCAATCCGCATTGGGGGTTTTGCTCGCAGGCCAGCACTTCATCAACAACCTGCCGCTGGGCCTGTTCATCACCGCCCGATTCGATCGGCTCTGGTGGAAGTACGAGCACTCACGGGCCTATCGCATGGCATTCGTGGAAGCCGGTCATCTGTCGCAAACCTTTCAACTGGTCGCCACAGCACTTGGCCTCAACACCTGGTTGACCGGTGCGTTTGCCGACAGGCAAGTCGAAGCACTGCTCAAGCTTGAGGGAAGCGCGGAGCAACCGCTGTTCTTTGTCGGCTGCGGCGAAAGCGACGGCCAGGCGATGTGCCAGGAAATGCACGAACTGTTGCGCGAGGTACAAGCATGACAGTCTTGATTCCGGATCCGGCCGAAGTGCCTGTGTCATGGGCGCTTAAATTTACTTTGGGGGACTGGGACAGCCGCGCCTCGGTACGCACCAGCACCCACAACTATCAATTGCCGGACGACGTGCAGCAACAACTCGAAAGCCGCTACTGGTTTCCACCCGCCTTCCTGCCTTATCTCGCTCATCCAGCGATCCAGGCCGCAGGCCGCGAGGTGCTGCACCGCCTGACCGCCAACCATCTGGTGTACTTTCTCGACTACACCACCCTGCTCGAGCATCGCATCGTCAATCGCGCGGTTGAAGTCATCGCCCATCGGGAACTTCCCATTTATGTGCCGCTGGCGATGAAGCACGCAGCGCTGCAGCTCTACACCGACGAGGGCTACCACGCGCTGTTCTCCAATCGTCTCGCCGAACAGATCGCCACGCTTTATAACGTTGGCGGGCGCCCGGCGATACCCAAGCGCATCACGCGCATGAACGCACTGGTCGCCCGTACCCCGGAAAAGCAACGTTCACTGACATGGTTTCTGCTCGGTTTCGTTTCGGAAACCATCATTGCCCGGGAACTGCTGGACGTGTGCCGCGACAGTCTCGTGTCCAGTGTGAACGACATGCTGCGCGATCATCTGGCCGACGAAGCCCGCCACAGTCGCTATTTCGCTGAAGTGTTCCATTACCTTTGGCTGTCCATGAACATTCGCCAGCGCACATTTGTGAGCAAAACGCTGCTCGAGATCATCGGCATTTTCTTCGAGGCCGACGAACGCTGGCTGCAACAGAGCCTGCGTGGAGCGGGCATTGCCGAGAGCGATGTACGGAATATTGTCGGCAGCATGGCAACAGTGCAGGCCAGCCGTGCGCGTGCAAAATCAGGCTCCATCGCTACGCTGGATGCACTGCGCAAGGCCGGTTTCTTCGCCACGCCCCATAACCAGACACTTTTTTCCAAGGCAGGACTGATCGATGGATAAAGGAAAATCCGTGGTAACCCCCCGTCAGCGTCGCGGGGCTGTCAGCCTGTTGCTGGCGATGGTGCTGCTCGGCGCGTTCCCACTGGATGTCCTGCTTCCATCGTTTCCGGCACTGGCCGCGCACTTCCAGACAACCCCGGCGGACATCGCACTGTCGATCAGCCTGTTCGCCGTGGGCATCGCCTTTGCCCAGGTACTGATCGGCCCACTGTCCGATACGATCGGTCGCAAGGGCTTGTTGCTCGCCGGCATGAGCGTCTCGATGCTCGGTGCACTTGGCTGCGTGATGATCGACGATTACACGCTGTTCCTGATATTCCGTGTCGTACAGGCAATAGGGTGCGGTTGTTTCGTGCTGTCCCAGGCACTGGTGCAGGATCTGTTCGAAGGTGAAGAGCGTGATCGCCTGCGTATCCTGATGGTCACCGCCAGCGGGATCTTCATTTCGGTGTCGCCACTGGCCGGCACCTTTCTGCAAGCCACCCTTGGCTGGCGCGGCAGCTTCTGGGTATTTACCGCACTCGCAGCAGTCGTGCTCATCAAGGCCTGGCTGTTGCTGGACAACAGTCGGCCGGCCAGCGGTGGCATACGCCTGGGTTTCATTCAGTCGTACCGACGGGTACTGGGAAATTTCCAATCCGTCGGTTACTGGTTGATATCGGCGTTCGCCTTCGCCTGCCACTTTTCGTTCATCGTGATTTCGCCGCTGATTTTCATGGATCAGCTACAACTCGCGCCCTATGACTTTTCGCTGATTCTGCTGATTTACGGGGCTGCCTATATCGTCGGCGGCATTGTCGCCAGCGTGCTAAATCGCCGCATCACCCCAGGCCGACAAATCATTACCGGGCTGAGCCTGATCCTGCTGTCGGGCCTGGCCATGCTGTATCTGGCCGCCCATCATGCGCTGGCGCCGGCCACGGTGCTGATCCCGATGCTGATCTGCACGGCCGGCACCACCATCACGCGGCCTGCCGCCACCTCTCGGGCCATGGCGCTGTTTCCCGACAACGCCGGCACTTCGGCCTCGGCCGGTAGCACCATCATTTTTATCAGCGGCGGTTTGATCAGCGCACTGATCAGTCTGAGCCCGGCCAATCTGCAAGCCACGCTGGGTTACAGTTTTGTACTGCTCAGTTGCGTCGCGCTGGCACTCAACAGCGGGATCAGCAGGCGCTTGAGGAGCGTTCAGGCCAGTGCGCTGGTGCAACCTGGCAGCGAATGATCCTGCCGGTCGTCATGCCACACGCACCGTCGGCACTGGAACAATGCTTTGCGCCATTCCCTCCAGACGCCAGCGGTGTAGAATCGGCTGATTCATCGCCATTCATCCCCCGGCGGGTTTATGAGCTCAAGCTGAGACCAGCGGCGATCCCGCAACGTCATCGGCAACTTCACGGACACACGGCCATTTCTGAGTGTTCCAGACGTCAATAGAAGCTCACTCCCCTTTGATACCTGATTAGCCGCCCGGAGTGCTCCATGCCAGATTACCGCTCGAAAACATCCACCCACGGCCGCAACATGGCCGGCGCCCGCGCACTGTGGCGCGCCACCGGGATGAAAGATGACGACTTCAAAAAGCCGATCATCGCCATTGCCAACTCGTTCACCCAGTTCGTACCGGGCCATGTGCACCTGAAGGATCTGGGCCAGCTGGTCGCCCGCGAAATCGAACGCGCCGGTGGCGTCGCGAAAGAATTCAACACCATCGCCGTGGATGACGGTATCGCCATGGGCCACGACGGCATGCTCTATTCGCTGCCGAGCCGCGAGATCATCGCCGATTCCGTCGAGTACATGGTCAACGCCCACTGCGCCGATGCCATCGTGTGCATTTCCAACTGCGACAAGATCACCCCGGGCATGCTGATGGCTGCCTTGCGCCTGAACATCCCGGTGATTTTCGTTTCCGGCGGCCCGATGGAAGCCGGCAAGACCAAACTCGCTTCCCACGGCCTCGACCTCGTCGACGCCATGGTGATCGCCGCCGACGAAAGCGCTTCTGATGAGAAAGTCGCTGAGTACGAGCGCAGCGCCTGCCCGACCTGCGGTTCGTGCTCCGGCATGTTCACCGCCAACTCGATGAACTGCCTGACGGAAGCGCTGGGTCTGGCATTGCCGGGCAACGGTTCGACCCTCGCCACCCACAGCGACCGCGAGCAGCTGTTCCTGCAGGCGGGCCGTACCATCGTCGAGCTATGCAAGCGTTACTACGGCGAGAACGATGAATCGGTATTGCCGCGCAACATCGCCAACTTCAAGGCGTTCGAGAACGCGATGATGCTCGACATCGCCATGGGCGGTTCGACCAACACCATCCTGCACTTGCTGGCTGCCGCCCAGGAGGCGGAGATCGATTTCGACCTGCGCGATATCGACCGTCTTTCGCGCAGCGTTCCACAGCTGTGCAAAGTCGCGCCGAACATCCAGAAGTACCACATGGAAGACGTGCACCGCGCCGGCGGCATCTTCAGCATCCTCGGTTCGCTGGCCCGTGGCGGCCTGCTGCACACCGACCTGCCGACCGTGCACAGCCGCAGCATGGAAGAAGCCATCGCCAAGTGGGACATCACCCAGACCACTGACGAAGCGGTTCACCACTTCTTCAAAGCTGGTCCTGCCGGCATCCCGACCCAGACCGCGTTCAGCCAGTCGACCCGTTGGGAAACCCTGGATGATGACCGTGAAAACGGCTGCATCCGCAGCTTCGAACACGCTTACTCGCAAGAGGGTGGCCTGGCCGTGTTGTACGGCAACATCGCGCTGGACGGCTGCGTGGTGAAAACTGCCGGCGTCGATGAGTCGATCCATGTCTTCGAAGGCAACGCGAAAATCTTCGAAAGCCAGGACAGCGCCGTGCGCAGCATCCTCGCCGACGAAGTGAAGGCTGGCGACATCGTCATCATTCGCTACGAAGGCCCGAAAGGCGGCCCGGGCATGCAGGAAATGCTCTACCCGACCTCTTACCTGAAATCCAAAGGCCTGGGCAAAGCCTGTGCGCTGCTCACCGATGGTCGTTTCTCCGGCGGCACTTCGGGCCTGTCCATCGGCCACGCTTCGCCAGAGGCTGCGGCCGGCGGCGCGATCGGTCTGGTGCAGGACGGCGATAAAGTGCTGATCGACATCCCGAACCGTTCGATCAACCTGTTGGTCAGCGACGAAGAACTGGCTGCACGCCGGGTCGAGCAGGACAAGAAAGGCTGGAAACCGGTTGAGGTTCGTCCTCGCAAAGTGACCACCGCCCTCAAGGCCTACGCCCTGCTGGCGACCAGCGCCGACAAGGGTGCTGTGCGTAACAAGGCAATGCTCGACGGGCTGTAAGTTTTAGCCGCCGAATAAAAATGCCCCGCCAAGAGCGGGGCGTTTTTTTGCTTGGCTGAAATTGTTGGTGAGTATGAGGACCCCATCGCGAGCAGGCTCACTCCTACAATTGAAATGCGTTCCCCTGTAGGAGTGAGCCTGCTCGCGATGGGAGCGACTCGGTCTTACTGAATCTCTTCAGGCTTGACGATCACCCAGTTCTTGTCCGCCGTCACCGGCAAACCTTCTTTGGCCTGCGCCGCCGCGTGCTTGGCCATCATGCCGTTCAACTGGGTCATGTATTTGTCCTTGCGGTTGACCCACAGGTGAATGCCGCCCTTGGCCACGTCAACATCGTGGAACAGCATGTAACCGTCGCTGGTCGGGGTATCGCCACCCACCAGTACCGGTTTTTTCCATTCGTCGATGTAAGTCAGAATCGCCGCGTGCTTGCCGGCCATCCACGTTGCTGGCGTCCACAGGTACGGCGTCAGTTCGAGGCCAAGGTTGGCCTTCTCGTCATATTTGCCGGCGGTAATCTGCTTGCGCGCAGTGGTCAGTTCGTTGGTTTCGCGGTTCTTCAGCAACGTGGTCACGCCGATGACGTTCTGCGGTTTGACGTTGTAGCCATACTTCGGATCGGCCGCGACCATGCGCACCAGTTCTTCCGAGGCCGCAGTCATCACGTAGACCTCGATGCCGTTCTCCATCAGCTTGTTGTACAGCTCAACCTGGCCGGTGAAGATTTTCGGTGGTTGAACGTCGAGGTTCTTCACCACATCGCCTTCGTAATAAGTCGCCGGCACCGGTTTGCCCGAGGCCATCAGCTCATCGACGTAGCCTTTGAGTTCCTTGAGGGTGAAGCCGGAGAACACCTGCGCCACCCACGGGTAGCAGACCATGTCGTCGACTTCGCAGAGGCGATAGTAGTAACTGAACAGGCTTTCCTTGTGGTCGGCGGTGTCCTTGAACGGCATCAGCTTCAGGGAGGGATCGAGCTTGTCGCGGGTGATCAGGCCCTTGTTTTCCATGAATGGCAGCAAGGACTCTTCGAGGTCGTAGCGGTAACTGGTGTTGTCCATGTCGAACACTGCGTAGTTACCCTTGTTGGCGTTGGCGGCGATCATCGCGTCCAGTGCCTTGGCCTGATCCGCCGGCCAGTGTTTGAGGTCGGTGGCGAAAGCCTGACCGGCCAGGCCCAAACCTACAGTCAGTGCGACAGCCAGAAATTTCGGTGCGAACTTCATCGATGCTTTCTCCCTGAGCTAAAGACATCGACGCTAACAAATATGTGTGACAGTCCTCGTCTGTCAGCGACCGCTCACGTCCCCATTGCGCCAAATGCATTGCCGAGAGCGACATGCGCTTATTCCAAAAACGACGGAAGACCTTCAATTTCGGTATTAAATCATTGCAAATCAAACTGTTAGGCTTGCCGGTTAGCAGCAGCCCCGGAAGGCTGTTGGCACAGTCTTACCTGGAGATCTCATGAATCTACCGTTGATTCTCAACCTGCTGGTGTTCCTTGCCCTGCTCTTCGGTCTGGCGCAAACTCGCCACACCACCTGGAGCCTGGCGAAAAAAGTCCTACTCGCGCTGGGATTGGGTGTTGCGTTCGGTGTTGCGCTGCACACGATCTACGGTGCTGGCAACCCGGTGCTGAAAGCCTCGATCGGCTGGTTCGATCTGGTTGGCAACGGTTACGTGCAGTTGCTGCAAATGATCGTCATCCCGCTGGTGTTCGCCTCGATCCTCAGCGCCGTGGCGCGCCTGCACAACGCTTCGTCGTTGGGCAAGATCAGCTTCCTGACCATCGGCACGCTGCTGTTCACCACGGCGATTGCGGCGCTGATCGGTATCGGCATGACCAATCTGTTCGGCCTCACCGCTGAAGGTCTGGTCGCCGGCACCCAGGAAATGGCCCGTCTGCAAACCATTCAGACCGACTACGCCGGCAAGGTTGCCGACCTGAATGTGCCGCAATTGCTGCTGTCGTTTATCCCGCAGAATCCGTTCGCCGACCTGGCGCGGGCCAAGCCGACCTCGATCATCAGCGTGGTGATTTTCGCTGCGTTCCTCGGGGTTGCCGCGCTGCAACTGCTCAAGGACGACGTCGAGAAAGGACAGAAAGTGATCAACGCCATCGACACCCTGCAAGCCTGGGTGATGCGTCTGGTGCGTCTGGTCATGAAGCTGACCCCGTACGGCGTGCTGGCGCTGATGACCAAAGTGGTCGCCGGTTCCAACCTGCAAGACATCATCAAGCTCGGCAGTTTCGTGGTGGTGTCGTACCTCGGCCTCGGTCTGATGTTTGTCGTCCACGGTTTGCTGGTGTCGGCGGCCGGGATCAACCCGCTGCGTTTCTTCCGCAAGATCTGGCCGGTGCTGACGTTCGCGTTCACCAGCCGCTCCAGCGCCGCCAGCATTCCGCTGAGCATTGAGGCGCAGACTCGCCGTCTGGGGATTCCACAATCCGTTGCAAGCTTTGCCGCTTCATTCGGTGCGACCATCGGCCAGAACGGTTGCGCGGGCCTGTACCCGGCGATGTTGGCGGTGATGGTTGCGCCAACGGTGGGCATCAACCCGCTGGATCCGCTGTGGATCGCGACATTGGTGGCGATTGTGACCCTGAGTTCGGCCGGTGTGGCGGGCGTGGGTGGCGGTGCGACGTTTGCGGCACTGATCGTGCTGCCGGCGATGGGCTTGCCGGTGTCACTGGTGGCGTTGCTGATTTCGGTTGAGCCGCTGATTGATATGGGTCGTACGGCGTTGAACGTGAGTGGTTCGATCACGGCGGGTGCGATTACCAGTCAGGTGATGCAGCAGACCGATAAAGAGTTGCTGGATGCCGATGAGCATGCGGAACTTGCTCAGGCTTAAGGTCTTCTTGGCCTGATCTGGCCCTATCGCTGGCAAGCCGGCTCCCACAGTGTCCGAGGTGAAACACATATTGTGTGAACACCATCGATCCCTGTGGGAGCTGGCTTGCCAGCGATGCTTTTAAGCCTTTTCCCAGACTTCGAAGTTGTACGCCGGTTTATCGCCTTCCGCCGGATTCGGCACGTTCGACACCAGTTTCCACTGGTGCAAATCGAACTCCGGAAACCATGCATCGCCCTCCGGGCTCAGCGCCACACGGGTCAGATACAAGCGATCCGCATCGGCCAGCCCTTGCGCATACAACTGCGCCCCACCAATCAGCATCAACTCATCGACGCCCTGCTCTTTCGCCCACTCTTCGGCGCGAACCACGGCAGCCTCCAGCGACGGATAAACCTCCGCACCTTCGAGCACCAGGTCTTGCTGACGGCTGACCACGATGTTCAACCGGCCCGGCAGCGGACGACCGAGGGAATCCCAGGTCTTGCGACCCATGATGATCGGCTTGCCCAAGGTCGTCGCCTTGAAGTATTTGAAGTCCCCCGGCAGGTGCCAGGGCATGCTGTTGTCGACGCCGATCACACGGTTTTCACCGAGGGCTGCGATCAGGCTGAGGGGGAGTGATTTAGTCATGCCGGCGAGGATACCAGAGCCTCGCTTGACCCGATAAGCGCCACAGCGGTTATGCTCACGGCTCAATTGAGCGACGGGATGCCGCGTGACACAACTGACTCCACTGCAAAACCTCTGGTTGACCGAAACCGTGCGCCTGCGCGAAGAACACGCAGGTCCCCTGGATGATCTGGAAGCCAATCGCCTGGCCCGCGCGGCCGGCGGCGATCTGCCGAGCCGGATTCAGCGCCGTGCGCTGTGGCTGGCTGAACGTGACGGGCTGACGTCTGCACTCAAACACTGGCTGCAAGGCGCGCGTCTGGCACTGCTGTTAATGGCGGTGCTGGCCTGCGTGACCGGCGCCGGCATGGCGTTTTCCACGCTGGGTGACGGCACGCGACCGGTGAATATTTTCTGGGCGCTGGGTACGTTGCTCGGGGTGAATCTGATTTTGCTGTTGAGTTGGGCGCTGGGACTGTTGTTTGCCGGGGAACATGGCGCAGCACTCGGCCGGCTCTGGCTTTGGCTCAGCGAAAAATTCGCCCGTGACGCTAAAGCCGCGCAGTTGCCCCCAGCGTTGCTCGTCTTGTTGCAACGCCAAAAACTCAATCGCTGGGCGATCGGCACGCTGGTCAATGGCCTGTGGCTGCTGATCATGCTCAGCGCTTTGAGCATGCTGGTGTTGATGATGGCTGCCCGGCGCTATGACTTCATTTGGGAAAGCACGCTGTTAGGCGCCGACTTCTTCGCCGCCCTGACGGATGCGTTGACGGTCATTCCCCATGCCTTGGGTTGGAGTGCGCCGCGCGTCGACATGATTCGCGTGACCCTGGACACCGACTACAACCGTGCGTTGGTTCGCCAGTGGTGGGCCATCTGGCTGGTGGGCGCGGTGCTGATTTATGGGGTCTTGCCGCGTCTGATATTGATGCTGTTCTGCCGCTGGCGCTGGAAACGGGGACGTGACCGCTTGCATCTGGACCTGAACCTGCCCGGCTACGCGCAACTGCGCGAACGCCTGATGCCCACCAGCGAACGCCTCGGCGTCAACGACCCGGAGCCTGCGCAGATGCATCGCGTCGAAAGCGGCGTGGGTGAACTCGCCAGCGAAGGCGCGCTGATGGTCGCCATCGAACTCGATGAGCAACGCCCATGGCCGCCCGCCCTGCCGAAAAGCGTCAGCAACGCCGGCATCCTCGACAGCCGCGAATCGCGCAACAAACTCCTCGAACAACTGAGCCGCTTCCCCCCGGCACGTCTGGCCATCGCCTGTGATCCACGACGTTCGCCGGATCGCGGCAGCCTCGCCTTGATCGCCGAACTGGCACGCAGTGCGGGCGAAACCCGGGTCTGGCTGCTGCAAGCGCCACCCGGCGAAGCGCTGGACGCTGAACGCCTCGGTGACTGGCACATTGCGCTGCAACAACTGGAGTTGCCCTTCGCCGATTGCGCACCGCTGAACTGGCTGGAGACGGGTCATGACTGATACCTGGAAAGCGCCGCTAAAACTCGCGGTGGTCGGCCACACCAACGTCGGCAAGACCTCACTGTTGCGTACGCTGACTCGTGATGTCGGCTTCGGCGAGGTCTCCCATCGCCCAAGCACCACCCGCCATGTCGAAGGCGCGCGGTTGTCGGTGGACGGCGAACCGTTGCTCGACCTCTACGACACGCCGGGGCTGGAAGACGCCATCGCCCTGCTGGATTTTCTCGAACGCCTGGAACGCCCCGGCGAACGCCTCGACGGCCCGGCGCGGCTGGCGCGGTTTCTCGACGGCAGCGAGGCGCGTCAGCGTTTCGAACAGGAAGCCAAGGTGCTGCGGCAACTGCTCGCCTCCGACGCCGGTTTGTATGTCATCGACGCCCGCGAGCCGGTGTTGGCCAAGTATCGCGATGAACTGGAAGTGCTCGCCAGTTGCGGTAAACCGCTGCTGCCGGTGCTGAATTTCGTCAGCAGCGCCAATCATCGCGAGCCGGATTGGCGTGAAGCATTGGCGCGGCTCGGATTGCACGCATTGGTGCGTTTCGACAGCGTCGCGCCGCCGGAGGATGGCGAGCGGCGGCTGTACGAGAGTCTGGCGTTATTGCTGGAAACGGCGCGACCGCAACTGGAACGGTTGATCGCTGATCAGCAAGCCCAGCGCCTCGCCCGCCAGCAAAGTGCGGCGCGCCTGATCTCCGAATTGCTGATCGACTGCGCCGCGTGTCGACGCAGTGTGGTCAGTGAAGCCGAGCAGGAACAGCAAGCCATCAGCGAGCTGCGCAAAGCCGTGCGTCAGCGCGAACAGAAATGCGTCGAAGCGCTGCTCAAGCTCTATGCGTTTCGCCCGCAGGATGCGGCGGCGAGTGATTTACCTCTGCTGGATGGGCGTTGGGGCGATGACCTGTTCAATCCGGAAACCCTCAAGCAACTCGGTGTGCGGGTCGGTGGCGGCATCGCCGCAGGCGCGGCGGCGGGGGCTGGCGTCGATTTGCTGGTCGGCGGAATTACTCTCGGCGCAGCGGCGTTGGCTGGCGCGATTGCTGGCGGTGCGCTGCAAACGGCGCGCAGTTATGGCAGTCGCTTGCTCGGCAAGATCAAAGGCCAGCGGGAATTGACGGTGGATGACGGGGTGCTGCGGTTATTGGCGTTGCGCCAGCGGCAGTTGTTGCTGGCGCTGGATCAGCGTGGGCATGCGGCGATGGACGCGGTTCAGGTGGCGACGCCGCAGGACAAGACCTGGCGTGAGGGCAAGTTGCCCGAGGCGCTGAGCAAGGCGCGGGCGCATCCGCAATGGTCCTCGCTCAATCCGCAGGCGAAATTGAATCAGGCGGAGCGGCAGGAGCAGATTGAGTCTTTGGCCAAAGAGCTCTAGCGCCTGACCTGGCCCCTTCGCTGGCAAGCCAGCTCCCACAGTGTCCGAGGTGGAACACATATTGTGTGAACACCATCGATCCCTGTGTGAGCTGGCTTGCCAGCGATAGCCGCACCTCGGTCTAACGCCTCAAGCAGCCAAAAGTCGCGCCGCTTTGTCCTTCAAAACCCCAAGATCCATCACCGGCACCGCCGTTTCCTTGGCCAGCTCATCCCACTGCCGCATCCGCAGACTGACCGCACACAGCGGATCGCGCTCAAACGCATCCGCCTCGGCCTCGGTCATCACCCCGCCCTGATATTCCAGCGTCCGCCGACTCGCTTCACTCAAACGCTCGAAATACCCCGGCTCGCGTAAGGTCAGATACCGCTTGGCCTGCACGTGATATTCCACCAACCGTGCCAACCGCTCGCTGAAGCCGGCCTCACGCAAATAATCCGCGCCCAACCGTTCATGGCTGACCACCCCATAGCCGCCCATGCTCTGTGCACCTTCGGCACACAAATGGCCGATGTCGTGGAAGAACGCGGCGAGCACCACTTCATCATCAAAGCCTTCAGCCATCGCCAACTGCGCTGCCTGAGACATGTGCTCGATCTGCGATACCGGCTCACCGATGTAATCGCTGCTGCCGAAGCATTCATACAGCGCGAATACCCGGTCAACGACTTGCGCGTGATCTGCCATCAAACCTCCTCCAGCAACTGCGCCACGTTGCACTCGGCCATCGCCGGGCCGACGCTCATGCCGACGCCCGTGTGCATCAGCGCCACACTTAACCCCGGAGCCGGGCGCAAAAACGAAAACGGCCCAGGCCCCCGGGAACCATAGACGCCCTGCCAGCGCTCGACCACTTGCACCTTGCAGCCCAGCGTCTGCTCAGCCAGTTCGATCATCCAGTCGTCCACGTGCTCGGCGTTGAATGGCGATGGATCGCTGCCGTAATGGTGCGAGTCGCCGATGATCAACTCGCCGTACGGCGTCGGACTGATCAGCAGGTGGATACCGTTTTCATGCAGGTGCGGTTGCTCCCGAAGGATCTGCGCCTGCACCGCCGCCGCTTCCGGCAGGTCGGCAAAGGCGCCGTAGTGCACGCAGCTCAGGCCGGTGAGCAAGGCGTGTTGCAGATTCAGCTCGATCTGCGGTTTTGCGCGGAGCATTTGCAGACGGCAGATCTGCGGATCGAGCGTGGCAATCGGCTCGGCCAGCAAGGTCTGATAGTCGTGGCCGGAGCAGACAATGATCTGCTTGGCGCTGAAACGGCCGACAGTGCTTTGCAGGTGCCCCGGCTCGACATCGCGCACCAGCGTGGAGAAGTGGAATTCGACGCCGAGGTCGCGGCGCAGGTAGTCGATCAGCGCCGGAATCGCTTCGCGCGAGTACAACTGTTGATCGTCCATCCCGTGCAGAGCGGCGCGGTGATGGCTGAACTGGCCGTTGTACAAATCGCGCAGTGCCGCGCCGCGCAGTAGGTCGACGTTGTAACCGTGCTCGACGGCGCGACCGGCGCAGAAGGCTTCGAGCAGATGCTCTTCGGCTTCAGTGCGGGCGAACAGGTACGAGCCGTTGCGCTTGATTTGCAGGCCGGCGAGTTTTGCCCAGTCGCCCCAGATCTCGCGGCTGGCCTTGGCCAGTTCGAGCATTTGGCCTGGCGGCTGACCAGTGACCAGCGCCTGACCGAAGTTGCGCACCGAGGCGCCGAGGGGCGTGGCAGTGCGTTCGAAAACGGCGACTTTGAGGCCGCGTTTGGCGGCGGCGTAGGCGTGGGACAGGCCGAGAATGCCGGCGCCTACGATGAGCAGATCTTTGTGGTGTGTCATTTAGAGATGCTCTGAATGCGAGACCGCTATCGCTGGCAAGCCAGCTCCCACAGTTGACCGAGTTGTCCAGACGGACGCGGTCCAGTGTGGGAGCTGGCTTGCCAGCGATGAGGCCCTGTCAGTCGATAAAAATCTTACTTGGCGGCGACTTTCTCGGACTTGCCGTCATAGCGCTTGCGCCACTCGGTGAGGATCTCGTCGCGATTCTTCGAGGCCCAGGCAAAGTCGTTCTTGATCAAGCGCTGCTCGTAATCGGCCGGCAGTTCGGTCTGCGGCTTGGCGATGCCCGGCTGTGCAAGAACCGCGAAGTTCTCCTTGTACAGGTCCATCGCCTCGGCGCTGGCGGAGAAGTCCGCGAGTTTCTTCGCCGCGTCTTCATGCGGCGTGCCTTTGATCACGGCGGTCGCTTCGATCTCCCAGCCCAGGCCTTCCTTCGGCAGGATGATGTCCAGCGGCGCGCCCTGGCGCTTCAACTGTACGGCCGGGTATTCGAAGGAAATGCCGATAGGGAATTCGCCCGCCGCCGCCAGTTTGCACGGCTTGGAACCGGAGTGAACGTACTGGCCGATGTTCTGGTGCAGACCATCCATGTAGGCCCAGCCCTGCTTCTCGCCGAAGGTTTGCAGCCAAGCGCTGACGTCGAGGAAACCGGTGCCGGACGACGCCGGGTTGGGCATGACGATCTTGCCTTTGTACTCAGGCTTGGTCAGGTCCTGCCAGCTCACCGGTTTGCTCAAGCCCTGCTTTTCGGCTTCGACAGTGTTGAAGCAAATGGTTGCGGCCCACACGTCCATGCCGACCCAGGCGGGCGGGTTGGCAGCGTCGCGGTAGTTCGCGCCGATCTTGCCCAGATCCTTCGGCGCGTAGCTTTGCAGCATGCCCTGCTGATCGAGGATCGCCAGGCTGGAAGCCGCGAGGCCCCACACCGCATCAGCCTGCGGACGGGCCTTTTCGGCCAGCAGTTTGGCGGTGATGATCCCGGTGGAATCGCGTACCCATTTGATTTCGACGTCCGGGTTGGCCTTTTCGAAGGCCTCTTTGTAGGTCTTCAGTTGTTCGGCTTCGAGGGCGGTGTACACCGTCAACTCGGTTTTTGCCGCGAAGGCATTCAGGCTGAAAGTCGCGAGCACAGCAGCGGCCAGGGCCATAGGCTTGAACATGATCGTTTTCCTGTCTTTTGGAGTTGAGGGTTACGGGAAAAATCAGTGACCGGGCGCGGTTTGCCGCCAGGCCTGGGAACGGCGCAGCAAGCCGCGCGAAGCCCACGCCAGCAGCAAGGACACGCCCGCCGAGGTGAACAGAATCAGGGTCGACATCGCCGCCGCGCCGCCGACGTTGCCGGCGTCATCCATGTTCAGCACCGCCACCGCCGCGAGGATGGTGTCGGGGCTGTAGAGGAAAATCGCCGCCGACACCGTGGTCATCGCCGAGACGAACAGGTAGCGCACGATGTCCAGCAACGCCGGCAGGCAGATCGGCACGGTGACACGCAGGTAGTGGCGGTACAGCGGCGCTTTGAGCGACAGCGCGGCGGCTTCGAACTCGGCGTCAAGTTGGCGCAGCGCGGTGGTCGCGGTCATTTGTGCGGTGGTCAAATAGTGAGCAATGGTGCAGACGATCAGCAGCGTCATCGTCCCGTACAGCACGTGCAGCGGGTTGCCGGTGAGGTTGAAGAAGAAAACGTAACCCAGTCCAAGCACCAGCCCCGGCACCGCCATCGGGATGAAACTGAGCATGCGCAACGTCAGGTTGAGGCCGCGCTGGCTGCGGGTTTTCTCCATCAGATAGGCGCCAGTGAAAATCAGCACGCTGCCGATCAACGCCGTACCTAGCGCCATCTTCAAACTGTTGCTGTAGGCCAGCCAGCCACCGCCGGCGGTTTCATTGAACTGGTAATGGTTGAGTGACAGCGACAGGTTGTACGGCCAGAACTTCACCAGCGACGAGAACACTGCCATGCCGAACACCAGAATCAACGCGGCGCTGATCAGCAAAACAATCGCCAGATAGCAGCCATCGCGCAGTTTCGATGGCGCCGGTTTGAACACCTGCGCACGGCCGCTCATGGAATCGCCATGCCGGCGGCGCAACCAGGCATCGACGCCGAAGCTGAACAGCGCCGGCAACAACAGCACCATGCCGATCAACGCCCCGCGACCGAACTGCTGCTGGCCGACCACGGCTTTGTAGGCTTCCAGCGCCAGCACTTGGTAGTCGCCACCAACCACCACCGGCACGCCGAAATCGGTGATGGTCAGGGTGAACACCAGACAGAACGCGGCGAACACCGCCTGACGGGTCGCCGGCCAAGTGATGCTACGGAACGCTTTGGCAGGACTGGCGCCCATGCTCGATGCGGCATCGAACAGGCGCGCATCGGCCAGCGACAGCGCCGACAGCAAAATCATCAGCGCATGGGGAAAGGTGTAGATCACCTCGCCCAGCACAATCCCCCAGAACCCGTAGATGTTGTCCGAGAGCAAGCCGCGCAACATGCCCTGATTGCCGAACAGGTAGACCAGCGCAATCCCCGGCAACATCGACGGCGCCATCAACGGCAGCAGGGAAATCCCGCGCCAGATGCCCTTGGCCGGAATCAGCGTGCGTTGCAAAGCGTAGGCAAACAGGTAGGCCAGCGGTACGACGATGGCCGCCACGCTGAGGGAAACTTTCAGGCTGTTACCGAGCAACCAGTGGAAATTGTCGCTGGTCACCAGCTCCTTGGCGGCGAGCCAGCCACCGCCCTGCCCGGCCTCGCTACTGAAGCCACGCCAGAAGATCGCCAGCAGCGGCAACAGCACCGCGACACCGAGCAAAAGCAGCAAGAGGACTTTGCCGCCGACTACAAAGATGCGGTCGCCAATCTCGGCTTTCGAGGACTGTCGCACCTGCTTGTGCGGTAGCAGCAGCGCGAGGTTGCTGTTCATCAGGCAAATACCTGCAGGCTGCGCGGCGGCAAGGCGACCATGATCTGCTGCGCGCCAAGGCGCGGCATGGCTTCCGGGGCCAGTTCAGCGAGCAGCGCGTGGCCCGGCAGTTGATCGAGTTCGAAGCTCATGCGGCAGCGATTGCCGAGGAAGGTGATCTCACGGACTTTGGCCGGGAACAGGTTTTCTTCATGCACCAGCGGATTGACGTTGATCGCTTCCGGGCGGCAGAACAGTCGCCCCGAGGCGCCGCTCACGCTGCCGTCGGCCAGACGCACATTCATTCCGCCAACCCGCGCGTGGCTGTCGCTGCTGCGCTGGAACGGCAGCCAGTTACCCTGGCCGACAAACTCGGCCACGAACGGCGTGGCCGGGCGGTTGTAGATTTCCTGCGGGGTGGCGTATTGCTCGACGCGGCCGTTGTTCATCACGGCAATGCGGTCGGCCATCAGCATGGCTTCGTCCTGATTGTGCGTGACCATCAGGGTGGTAATGCCGAGGTTGCGTTGCAGCTGGCGCAGTTCGGTGCACAGATGCTCGCGCACTCGGGCGTCCAGCGCCGACATCGGCTCATCGAGCAACAGCAGCGACGGTGCCGGGGCCAGAGCGCGCGCCAGTGCCACCCGTTGCTGCTGGCCGCCGGACAATTGGCCGGGGTATTTTTTCTCACTGCCGGTGAGGCCGACCAGTTCCAGCATCTGCCCGACGCGACGGCGCACTTCGTCGCGACCGCTGCCGGCGAGGCCGTAGGCAATGTTCGCTTCGACCGTCAGATTGGGAAACAGCGCGTAGGACTGGAACAGAATGCCGTAGTCCCGGGCTTGTGGCGCAAGGTGCGAGACGTCGCGGTCACCGAGGTACAACTCGCCGCTGTCCTGTTTTTCCAGCCCGGCGATGCAGCGCAGCAGCGTGGTCTTGCCGCAGCCCGACGGGCCGAGCAGGCACACCAGTTCACCGGCGGCGACATCCAGGGAAACGTTATCCAGCGCGGTGAACGCGCCGAAGCGCTTCTGCACGCCGCGCACTTTCATGGGTGCGCCGGGGTTGGTCAGGGTGGTTGCGATGGCAGGATTCATGGGACAGACCTCATCAAGCAGATGGGGCCCATCCTAGAGTTGTAATGCGTCGGTCATGTGGCAGTAAGGCAAAAACGGCCGATAGCGGTATTCGGGGATTTTGGTTCACCAGAGATCGTTCCCACGCTCTGCGTGGGAATGCCTCATCGGACGCTCCGCGTTCGGCTGTTGGGACGCAGAGCGTCCCGGGCTGCGTTCCCACGCGGAGCGTGGGAACGATCATTACGCCGGGGACATCTCTTGGGCCAGGCCGAGGAACGCCGCTGGCAGTCGCGCATTCTTGCGTTCCTTGAGGCAATACAGATACTCGGGAATCTGCGGCGCATTCTCGATCGTCAACACGCGCAACTGCGGATCATGCGGCACTTCCTGCCGGGCAATGATGCTAATGCCGATGTTGCGCAACACCGCCTCACGGATCGACTCACGGCTGCCAATCTCCAGCAGTGGCCCAAAACTCACGCCCGCGCTGGCCAGTAACTCTTCAGTCAATCGCCGCGTGGTCGAGCCAGTCTCACGCATCAGCAAGGTATGCCCGGCCAGTGCGCTCAATGTCACATGCTCCTGCGCCGCCAGCGGATGATTGCGATGCACCGCCAGCACCAGCGGATCTGTGCCCAGCACCCGGCGAATCAGGCGCGCATCCTCAAGCAACTGCGACGAAGCAGCCACATCCACCCGGTAATCCTCCAGCGCTTCGAGCACCTGCTGCGAGTTGCCGATTTCCACCGACACTTCCACCTGCGGTAGACGCTCGCGGAAGGTCTTCACCAGATCAAGAATGTAATACGGCGCGGTGGCGGCGATGCGTAGCGTGCCTTGCACCTGACCGCTGTTGCGCAGGAAGAACTCGATATCGGCTTCCTGCTGCAGCAGTGCCTTGACCATCGGCAGCAACCGCGCGCCTTCGTCGCTGACACTCAAGCGTCGACCGCCACGGTAGAACAGTTCCACCGAATACTGACTTTCCAGATTGCGGATCTGCGTGGTCACGGTCGGTTGGCTGAGGCCGAGCTTTTTCGCCGCCAGCGTAATGCTGCCCAAGCGGGCGACCATGTAAAACGCTTTCAGCTCGGCACTCAGCACAACCATCCCTCATCGTTTACTTGCGCAGCAGGCGCAAACCGTTGAACACCACCAACAGGCTCACGCCCATGTCGGCGAACACAGCCATCCACATGGTGGCGAGCCCGGCGAAGGTTACCCCAAGAAAGATAGCTTTGATCACCAGTGCCAACGCGATGTTCTGTTTCAGGATGCTTGCGGTGTTGCGCGACAGGCTGATGAACGCCGGGATCTTGCGCAGATCGTCGTCCATCAGGGCGACATCGGCGGTTTCGATCGCGGTGTCGGTACCCGCTGCGGCCATGGCAAAACCGATCTCGGCACGGGCCAGTGCCGGGGCGTCGTTGATGCCGTCGCCGACCATGCCGACGCGATGACCTTTACCGTAAAGCTCTTCGATGGCTTGCAGTTTGTCAGTTGGCAACAAGTCGCCCTTGGCCTGATCGATGCCGACCTGAACGGCAATCGCCTGCGCGGTGTGTACGTTATCGCCGGTGAGCATCAAGGTTTTCACGCCCAGTGCGTGCAACTGGCGGATCGCTTCGCGGCTGGTTTCCTTGACCGTGTCGGCCACGGCAAACAGCGCCAACGGGCCGGAGCTGTCGAGCAGCAGCACCACCGACTTGCCCTGCTTCTCCAGCGCGAACAGCTTTTCTTCCAGTTGCGGCGAGCACAGGCCCAGCTCTTCCACCAGACGGTGGTTGCCCAAGTGGTAGGTCTTACCGCCAATTTCACCTTTGACACCACGCCCGGCCAGCGCTTCGAAGTTATCCACACTCAGCGCCGCGAAGTTTTTATCCACAGCCGCATTGGCGATGGCCAGCGACACCGGGTGATCGGAGCGCCCGGCCAACGCAGCAGCAATTGCCGGGGCCGTGGCGTCGGCGGTTGGATCAAGGGATAGGTAATCGGTCTGCACCGGTTTGCCGTGGGTGATCGTCCCGGTTTTATCCAGCGCCAGATAGTCGAGCTTGAAACCGCCCTCCAGGTACACACCGCCCTTGACCAGAATGCCTTTGCGCGCCGCCGCCGCGAGGCCGCTGACGATGGTCACCGGGGTGGAAATCACCAGCGCACACGGGCAAGCCACCACCAGCAGCACCAGCGCGCGGTAGATCCAGTCGAACCACACCGCGCCCATGAACAGCGGCGGGATGATCGCCACGGCCAGCGCCAGAACGAACACCACGGGGGTGTAGATTTTCGAGAATTGATCGACGAAGCGTTGGGTCGGGGCGCGCGCGCCTTGGGCTTGCTCGACGGCGTGGATGATTCGCGCCAGCGTCGAGTTATTCGCCGCCGCAGTCACCGTATATTCCAGCGAGCCGGCCTGGTTGATGGTGCCGGCGAAGACTTTGTCGCCCACAGTTTTTTCCACCGGCAGGCTTTCACCGGTAATCGGCGCCTGGTCGATGGTCGAGCTGCCGCTGACCACTTCGCCATCCAGCGCGATGCGCTCACCGGGTTTTACCCGCACAATGGCACCCAGTTCGACGATTTTCACATCCTGCTCAAGCCAAACACCGTCAGCCTGCTGCACGGTCGCCTGCTCGGGCGTCATCTGCATCAGGCCACCGATTGCATTACGCGCACGGTCCAGCGAGCGCGCTTCGATCAACTCGGCCACGGTGAACAGGAACATCACCATCGCCGCTTCCGGCCACTGACCGATGAGGATGGCACCGGTCACCGCAATGCTCATCAGCGCATTGATGTTGAGATTAAGGTTCTTCAGGGCGATCCAGCCCTTTTTATAGGTGGTCAGGCCACCGCTGAGGATCGACACCAGCGCAATGATCGCCACCACCCAGGTCGGCGCGGCGTTGGTGAAGTGGATGACTTCGGCAGCCAGTGCACCGACACCGGACAGTGCCAGTGGCCACCAGTGTTTTTTCACTGCCGCAGGTGCCGGCGCTTCGACGCCCGCTTCCAACGGCTCGGCGTGCATGCCGAGGGACTTGATCGCCTCGGTGATGGGCTCGGTGCCCGGCAGCGTGTGAGTCACGCCGAGCACACGGTTGATCAGGTTGAACTCCAACTGCTCGACGCCGGCCAGTTTGCCGAGTTTGTTCTGGATCAGCGTCTGCTCGGTCGGACAGTCCATCGCCTCGATGCGGAAACTGCTCAACCGCGCATCGGCGCTGGTCTTTTCGCTCAGTTGCACCAGCGCAGGCGCGGCGGCTTCCGACGAGCAGCAGGAGTCCTCGTGCGCATGAACCGGTGCCGGTGCTGCGACTTTCGACCCGCAGCAAGCATCGCCGCCATGGGAATGCTTATGCACAGGCTGCAATTTATGACTGTGATCGTGCCCGTCGCCGGGCTTGTGGGTGTGCTGGGAATCGCTCATTGGTCGCGTCCATGAAGGTGCCTGTTGCCAAGTAAAGACCCTGTAGCCACTATAGGGTCAAGCACCCTTTTGGAGATTGCCGTCATGAAGATCGGAGAACTGGCCAAACTCACCGACTGCGCCGTGGAAACCATCCGCTACTACGAGCGCGAAAACCTGCTGCCGGAACCTGCGCGCAGTGACGGCAACTACCGCGTCTACACCCAGGCCCACGCCGAACGCCTGACCTTCATCCGCAACTGCCGCACCCTCGACATGACGCTCGAAGAGATCCGCAGCCTGCTGGCGATGCGTGACAGCCCGCAGGATCAGTGTGAGAGCGTTAATACCCTGATCGATGAGCATATCCAGCATGTGAAAGCGCGGATTGATGGGTTGCTGGCGTTGCAGACACAACTGCTCGACCTGCGCCAACGCTGTGGCGAAGGGCCGGGGGCGGAGCAATGCGGGATTTTGCAGCGGCTGGAAGTGAGTGGCGGGGTTGTTGCGACGGAAATCGAACACTCCCACGTGGGCCGCAGCCACGGCCATTAAGAACACCGAGTATCCCTGTGGGAGCTGGCTTGCCAGCGATAGCGGTTTTACAGACACATCAATGTTGAATGTGCCGCCGTCATCGCTGGCAAGCCAGCTCCCACAGGTTTATTGGCAAGCCTTCAGACCGCCATCGGCGCAGTCATTGGCGCGTGGTGCTCATAACCTTCCAGCGAGAAATCGCTCGGCTCCACCAGCTCCAGCCATTCCGGCTGATATACACCGGTCTTGGCAAACTCCGGCACGCGGTCGGAGATCTTCAGTTTCGGCATGGCGAACGGCTCGCGCTTGAGCTGTTCGTTGAGCATGTCCAGATGGTTCTCGTAGACGTGCGCATCACCGATGAAATAGGTGAACCAGCGCGGCGTGTAGCCGGTCAGGCGACCGATCAGGCTCAGCAGCGCGGCGCCTTCGGTGAGGTTGAACGGTGTGCCCAGACCCAGATCGTTCGAACGGATGTAGAGGGTCAGGGAGATTTCCTTGGTCTCGACATTCGGATGGAACTGGTACAGCAGATGGCATGGCGGCAGGGCCATTTCATCGAGCTGGGCGACGTTCCAGCCGTGGAACAGAATGCGACGGCTGCCCGGATCCTTGATGATCGTATCGACGCACTGGCGCACCTGGTCGATGGCTTTGTACAGCACCACGTAGGCCTGGCCGTCTTCTTCGCCTTGGGCGATTTGCTTGTAGCCGTTGCTCAAGGTTTGTTCGATGGCGGCGGTGTTGCTGAGCGGGATCTGTTTGTACGCCGGCCATTTGCGCCATTGCACGCCGTAGATTTCGCCGAGGTCGTCGTCGCCCTGACGGAACGGGTTGGCCAGCCACTGCGCATTTTCGTTGGCGTTCTGGTCCCAGACCTTGCAGCCCAGCGCACGGAATTCAGCGGCGTTGTTGACGCCACGCAGAAATCCGCACATCTCGCCGATGGCCGACTTGAAGGCCATCTTGCGGGTGGTGATCGCCGGGAAACCTTCCTGCAGATCGAAACGCAGCATCGCACCGGGAAAGCTGATGGTGTTGATGCCGGTGCGGTTGGCCTGTTTGGTGCCATTCTGGATGACGTGCGAGACCAGTTCGAGATATTGCTTCATGAGTTACCTGTGTCCTTGGAGCCCCGGCGTCGCGCGCCGGGGTTCGTAGTTTAAGCCGTCGGAGCGAGCGGTGCTGCCGGCGCGCGACGATAGGCCAGCCAGATCAGGAACAGCCCGCCGATGATCATCGGCACGCACAGCACCTGCCCCATCGTCAGCCAGTTCCAGGCCAGATAGCCCAGTTGCGCATCCGGGACGCGGACGAACTCGACGATGAAACGGAAGATGCCGTAAAAAAGCGCGAACATGCCGGAAACGGCCATGGTTGGGCGCGGTTTACGCGAGAAAATCCACAGGATCAGGAACAGCGCCACGCCTTCGAGGGCGAACTGATACAGCTGCGAGGGGTGACGCGGCAGTTGCGCCGGATCGCTGAACGGCGGGAAGACCATGGCCCACGGCACGTCGGTGGCCTTGCCCCACAACTCGGCGTTGATGAAGTTGCCGATACGCCCGGCACCCAGACCGATCGGCACCATAGGCGCGACGAAGTCCATCAACTGGAAGAACGACTTGCCGTTACGCTTGCCGAACCAAAGGGCCGCGAGCATCACCCCGATAAAGCCGCCGTGGAACGACATGCCGCCCTTCCACACTTCGAAAATCAGCGTCGGGTTGGCCAGGTAAGCGCTCAGGTCGTAGAACAGCACATAGCCCAGACGCCCGCCGACAATCACGCCCATCGACAGCCAGAAGATCAGATCGGAGAGCTTCTCCTTGGACCAGGTCGGGTCGAAGCGGTTGAGCCGGCGCGACGCCAGCAGCCACGCACCGCCGATGCCGATCAGGTACATCAGACCGTACCAGTGGATTTTCAGCGGACCGATGGCCAGGGCCACCGGGTCGATCTGCGGGTAAGGCAGCATTGCGACTCCTCGTTAGAGTTGAAACCAAAATTCCCGGGCGACGCTGCCACCTCAGGATTAAGTCAGGATTGCGGCGCGGTTAAAGCAGAAAGCTCAAACCCACGCTGAACAGCAAAGCGGCGAACAGCCGTTTCAGCAAGCGCGGCGACAATCGATGTGCCAAACGCGCGCCGATGCGGGCGAAGACCATGCTGGTCAGGGCGATGCCCAACAACGCCGGCAAATAAACAAAACCGAGACTATGGGCTGGCAGCAACGGATCATGCCAGCCCAGAATCATGAAACTTAATGCACTGACCAGAGCGATCGGCAGGCCACAGGCTGATGAAGTCGCCACGGCTTGCTGCATCGGCACACTGCGCCAGGTCAAAAACGGAACGGTGAGCGAACCGCCACCGACGCCAAATATCGCCGAGGCCCAACCAATCACACTGCCGGCCACGGTCAGACCGAGTTTGCCCGGCACGGTTCGGCTGGCCTTGGGTTTGATATCCAGCGCCAGTTGCACGGAAATCACCAGGGCGAACACACCGATGATTTTTTGCAGGTTTGGCCCCGAGATCGCTTCAGCGGTCAGCGCACCGAAACCGGCACCGAGCAAAATGCCCACCGCCATCCACATGAAGATCGGCCAGCGCACCGCACCACGCCGATGATGTTCACGCACAGCGTTGACCGAGGTGAAAATGATCGTTGCCAGCGACGTACCCACCGCCAGATGCGTCAGGATCGACTGGTCAAAGCCTTGCAGGGTGAAACTGAACACCAGCACCGGGACGATGATGATCCCGCCACCCACTCCGAACAGCCCGGCCAGTACGCCCGCACAGGCGCCCAGCGCCAGATAGAGCAGAAATTCCATGACCGTCTCCCAAGGCGCATCGCCAAAACCGGAGCGGCATGGTAACGGATGCATGGCCTCCTGCTCCACTTGCGATGGATGCACGGACGCTGGATGCGTAGAGTGAGCAAAAAACACACAAGGACCACCTTATGTGCCTGATTGTTTTCGCCTGGCGCCCGGGCCATGCCCAACCGCTGATCGTCGCGGCCAACCGTGACGAATTCTATGCCCGGCCAAGCCTGCCGCTGGCGCAATGGCCGGAGGCGCCGCAGGTGCATGCCGGGCGTGATCTGGAGGCTGGCGGGACCTGGCTGGGGATTGGCGCCAGTGGCCGCTTTGCCGCACTGACCAATATTCGCGATCCGCATCAGCCGCCGGCCCGCAAGTCACGGGGCGAGTTGGTGGCGCGGTTTCTGACGGGTGATGCGTCGATTGATGATTATTTGAACGATGTGGTCGGACGTGCGCCGGAATATGCCGGGTTCAATCTGCTGCTCGGCAACAGCCATGAACTGTGGCACTTCAATGCGCGGATGTCGGAGCCGGTGATGCTGGAGCCCGGTGTTTACGGTCTGTCGAATGCCGGGCTGGATACGCCGTGGCCGAAGTTGCTCAAGGCCAAGGCAGCGTTGAGCGCGGTGCTGGAGGATCCGCAGCCTGGGCGGTTGCTGGAGCTGCTGGGCGATGCGCAGACCGCGCCGTTTGCCGAGTTGCCGGATACCGGGGTGGGTCTGGCGACGGAGTCATTGTTATCGAGTGTATTTATTGCCAGCCAGAGTTACGGGACGCGGGCGAGTACGGCGCTGGTGGTTCAGGCGGACGGTACGCGGCGGATGGTAGAGCGGAGTTTCGGGCCGTATGGCGGGCATTTGGGTGAGGTAGAGGTTTTGGTTTAGCGTTGCAGGGTAGGCCGCCATCGCTGGCAAGCCAGCTCCCACAGGTTTCTCGGGTGTTCACACATTCGGTGAACGTTGAAGATCCTTGTGGGAGCTGGCTTGCCAGCGATGGGGCCAGCAGCCTTTTAGAGAGCTTTGTTGACCGCCGGCGGATTGATCTTCGACAACCCAAGATTCTTCAGCGCCAGTTGCAACGAGCTGTGGATAACTTGCGGGTTGTCGATGGTCATCAGCTCCGCCAACAAATCCTTGGCCTTGCTCAGATTGACCTGACGCAACATCCATTTCACCTTCGGCAAGTTGGTGGCGTTCATCGACAGGCTGTCGAAGCCCATCGCCATCAACAGCACTGCCGCCGCCGGATCACCGGCCATCTCGCCGCAGATACTCACCGGTTTACCTTCGGCATGGGCATCACGCACCACGGTTTGCAGGGCTTGCAGCACCGCCGGGTGCAGGTAGTCGTAGAGGTCGGCCACACGCGGGTTGTTGCGGTCGACTGCCAGCAAATACTGGGTCAAGTCGTTGGAACCGACGGACAGGAAGTCGACCATCCGCGCCAGTTCCTTGGTCTGGTACACGGCCGCCGGAATCTCGATCATCACGCCAATCGGCGGCATCGGCACGTCGGTGCCTTCGTCGCGCACTTCGCCCCAGGCCCGGTGGATCAGGTGCAAGGCTTCTTCGAGTTCATGAGTGCCGGAGATCATCGGCAGCAGAATCCGCAGGTTGTTCAGGCCTTCGCTGGCCTTGAGCATTGCGCGGGTCTGCACCAGGAAGATTTCCGGGTGGTCGAGGGTGACGCGAATGCCGCGCCAGCCGAGGAACGGGTTGTCTTCCTTGATCGGGAAGTACGACAGCGACTTGTCACCACCGATGTCGAGGCTACGCATGGTTACCGGTTGCGGGTGGAACGCGGCGAGCTGTTCACGATAGATCGCCAGTTGTTCCTTCTCGCTCGGGAAGCGCTGGTTGATCATGAACGGCACTTCGGTGCGGTACAGGCCGACACCTTCGGCGCCACGCTTCTGCGCCCGCGCCACATCGGCCAGCAAACCGGTGTTGACCCACAGCGGCATGCGGTGGCCATCGAGGGTCACGCACGGCAGGTCGCGCAGGGTGTCGAGGCCCAGCGCCAGTTGTTTCTCTTCTTCAACGACTTCGGCGAATTGCTTGCGCAGCACTTCGCTCGGGTTGGTGTAGACCTCGCCACGTGTGCCGTCGACGATCATTTCGATGCCGTCGACCTTGGCGTACGGCAGGTCAACCAGACCCATCACCGTCGGAATGCCCATGGCCCGGGCGAGGATCGCGACGTGGGAGTTACCCGAACCAAGTACCGACACCAGACCGACCAGCGTGCCTTCCGGCACCTCGCCGAGCATTGCCGGCGTCAGTTCTTCGCTGACCAGAATGGTTTTTTCCGGGTAGACCAGGTTCTGCTGACGCTCTTCCTGCAAGTAGGCGAGCAGGCGGCGGCCGAGATCCTTGACGTCCGAGGCGCGCTCACGCAGGTAGGCGTCGTCCATCAATTCGAAACGGTTGACGTGTTCGGTGACCACCTGACGCAGCGCGCCCTGCGCCCACTGGCCGGTCTTGATCACGGTGGTGATTTCGCTGCCCAGCGAGGCATCGTCGAGCATCATCAGGTAGACGTCGAACAGCGCGCGCTCTTCCGGGCGCAACTGGGTCGCAAGCTTGGCGGACAAGGCACGCATGTCGGCGCGCACGCCTTCGATGGCGGTCTTGAACAGCGCCAGCTCAGCGTCGATGTCGGTGATGGTCTTGTCCGGCACCACGTCCAGATCAGCGGGCGGCAGCATGACAACTGCAGTACCGACCGCCGCACCCGGCGAACCCGGCACGCCGACGAACTTGGCTTCCTGGATACCCTTGCCCTGACGGCCCAGGCCACGGATCGAACCGGTAGCCTCGGCATGGGCGATAACGCCGGCAAGCTGCGCGCTCATGGTCACGAGGAAGGCTTCTTCACCTTCATCGAACTGGCGACGTTCTTTTTGCTGGATGACCAACACGCCGACGACGCGGCGGTGGTGAATGATCGGGGCACCGAGGAACGAGGCGTAGCGCTCTTCGCCAGTTTCGGCGAAGTAGCGATAGCGCGGGTGATCCGCGGCGTTTTCGAGGTTCAGGGGTTCTTCACGCGTGCCGACCAGACCGACCAGACCTTCGTTGGGTGCCATGCGGACCTTTCCGATCGAGCGCTTGTTCAAGCCCTCGGTGGCCATCAG
>NZ_JBIUVJ010000017.1:77809-98625 GCF_044742875.1 Pseudomonas sp. NPDC087817 | reverse complement strand
ACCTGTTTTTCGGCGTCGCGGCCGGCAACATGGACTCGATGATCAACCGCTACACCGCCGTCAAGAAAATCCGCTCCGACGACGCCTACACCCCGGGCGGCATGGCCGGCAAGCGTCCGGACCGCGCGAGCCTGGTTTACAGCCAGCGCTGCAAGGAAGCCTACAAGCACGTGCCGATCGTGCTCGGTGGCATCGAAGCCTCCCTGCGCCGCATCGCCCACTACGACTACTGGCAGGATCGCGTGCGTAACTCGATCCTGATCGATGCCAGCGCCGATATCCTGCTGTACGGCAACGCCGAACGCGCGATTGTCGAAGTCGCCCAGCGTCTGTCCTACGGGCACAAGATCGAAGACATCACCGATGTGCGCGGCACCGCGTTCATTCGCCGCGATACGCCGAAAGACTGGTACGAAGTCGATTCCACGCGCATCGACCGTCCGGGCAAGGTCGACAAGATCATCAACCCGTACGTGAATACCCAGGACACTCAGGCCTGCGCCATCGAGCAGGAAAAGGGTCCGGTCGAAGATCCGCAGGAAGCCAAGGTCGTGCAGATCCTGGCCAGCCCGCGCATGACCCGCGACAAGACCGTGATTCGTCTGCCATCGGTAGAAAAGGTCCGTGGCGATGCCGTTCTTTATGCTCACGCCAACCGCGTGCTGCACTTGGAAACCAACCCGGGCAACGCCCGTGCGCTGGTGCAGAAGCATGGCGAAGTCGACGTCTGGTTCAACCCGCCGCCGATTCCGATGACCACTGAAGAAATGGACTACGTGTTCGGCATGCCTTACGCGCGTGTTCCGCACCCGGCGTACGGCAAGGAGAAGATTCCGGCCTACGACATGATCCGTTTCTCGGTGAACATCATGCGTGGCTGCTTCGGCGGCTGCACTTTCTGCTCGATCACCGAGCACGAAGGCCGGATCATCCAGAACCGTTCCGAAGAGTCGATCATTCGCGAAATCGAAGAGATCCGCGACAAAGTGCCGGGCTTCACCGGCGTCATTTCCGACCTCGGCGGCCCGACCGCGAACATGTACCGCATCGCCTGCAAGACGCCGGAAATCGAATCCGCGTGCCGCAAGCCTTCGTGCGTGTTCCCGGGCATCTGCCCGAACCTGAACACCGACCACTCGTCGCTGATTCAGCTGTACCGCAGCGCCCGTGCGTTGCCGGGTGTGAAGAAGATTCTGATTGCTTCCGGCCTGCGCTACGACCTCGCGGTCGAGTCGCCGGAGTACGTCAAGGAGCTGGTGACCCACCACGTCGGCGGTTACCTGAAGATCGCCCCGGAACACACCGAGGAAGGTCCGCTCAACCAGATGATGAAACCGGGCATCGGCAGCTATGACAAGTTCAAGCGCATGTTCGAGAAGTACACCAAGGAAGCGGGCAAAGAGCAGTACCTGATTCCGTACTTCATCGCCGCCCACCCGGGCACCACCGACGAAGACATGATGAACCTGGCCCTGTGGCTCAAGGGCAACGGTTTCCGCGCCGACCAGGTGCAGGCGTTCTACCCGTCGCCGATGGCCACCGCCACCGCGATGTACCACTCGGGCAAGAACCCGCTACGCAAGGTCACCTACAAGAGCGACGGCGTGACCATCGTCAAGAGCGAAGAGCAGCGTCGTCTGCACAAGGCGTTCCTGCGTTATCACGACCCGAAAGGCTGGCCGATGCTGCGTGAAGCACTGCAACGCATGGGCCGTAGCGACCTGATCGGTCCGGGCAAGGATCAGCTGATCCCGCTGCATCAGCCGGCCACCGACAGCTACCAGAGCGCCCGTCGTAAAAACTCGACACCGGCCGGCAGCCATAAAGTGGCGAAGGAAGGCAAAGAGAAGACCACCAAGATCCTCACTCAGCACACCGGTTTGCCGCCGCGTGCCAGTGATGGCGGTAATCCTTGGGACAAGCGTGAACAGGCCAAGGCTGCGGCATTTGCCCGCAACCAGCAGGCCGCCAAGGAGCGTAAAGACGCGGCCAAGGGCAAAGGGCCGAAGCCGGCGCGCAAGCCGGTCGTACCGCGCTAAAACAGAACGCCAACCTTCGGGTTGGCGTTTTGCATTTCAGGTCTCCCGAAATGTGTTGTTACCACTGGCCCCATCGCTGGCAAGCCAGCTCCCACAGGGATCTTTAGTGGCCACGGTTCTGTGGGCGACAGAGAAATCTGTGGGAGCTGGCTTGCCAGCGATGGCGTCAGGTCAGACACCCCATAAACACCTGCTCGCCACATTTAGGCGCAAACTCGCCAAACCATTTCTCCGCATCGCCCGATTTTGGTGCTGTACTCCCCTAAGCATTCCAGGAAAGCGCCCAAGCCACTGCATGGCATAAGTTTTGCGCGCTTTCGAATACGCTTAGGCTCGCAGGAGGCACGCCGTGTCGATTCATGTCGCATTGCATCACGTCACGCATTACCGCTACGACCGCGCTGTCGAACTCGGCCCGCAGATCGTCCGCCTGCGCCCGGCCGCCCACAGCCGCACGCGGATTCTCTCGTATGCGCTGAAAGTCTCGCCCGAGCAGCATTTCATCAACTGGCAGCAAGACCCGCAGGGCAATTACCTCGCCCGGCTGGTATTCCCCGAAAAAACCGATGAGCTACGGATCGAAGTCGATCTGTTGGCCGAGATGGCGGTGTTCAACCCGTTCGACTTCTTCCTCGAACCCTATGCCGAGAAAATCCCGTTCACCTACGCTACCGATGAACGCAAAGAGCTGGCGCCATACCTCGAAACATTGCCGCTGACGCCAAAGTTCCAGGCCTATCTGGACGGCATCGACCGCACGCCATTGCCTGCGGTGGATTTTCTGGTCGCGCTCAATCAGCGTCTGAGCGAAGACATCAATTATCTGATCCGCATGGAGCCGGGCGTACAAACCCCGGAACACACCCTCGAACACGCCTCCGGCTCCTGCCGCGATTCGGCATGGCTGCTGGTGCAACTGCTGCGCAACCTCGGGCTGGCGGCGCGATTCGTCTCCGGTTACCTGATCCAGTTGACGGCGGACGTGAAAAGCCTCGACGGCCCGTCCGGCACCGAGGTGGACTTCACCGACCTGCACGCCTGGTGCGAGGTGTATCTGCCGGGCGCAGGCTGGATCGGCCTCGATGCCACTTCCGGGTTATTTGCCGGTGAAGGACATATTCCGCTGGCCTGTAGTCCCGATCCGTCCTCGGCAGCGCCGATCAGCGGGATGGTCGAACCCTGCGAGACACAGTTCAGCCACGAAATGTCGGTTGAACGGATCTGGGAAGCGCCGCGTGTCACCAAGCCCTATACCGACGAGCAATGGCTGGCGATTCAAGCCCTGGGCCGGCAGATCGACGCTGACCTGCTGGACGGCGACGTGCGTCTGACCATGGGCGGCGAGCCGACCTTTGTGTCAATCGATGACCCGGATGGCGCCGAGTGGAACACGGCTGCCTTGGGCGAGGACAAGCGCCGCCTATCTGCAGAGCTGTTCCAGCGCATGCGCAAGCATTACGCCCCCAAAGGTCTGGTGCATTTTGGCCAGGGCAAGTGGTATCCGGGCGAGCAACTGCCGCGCTGGTCGCTCAATTGCTATTGGCGCCGCGATGGCGTGCCGATCTGGCAAAACGCCGCGTTGATTGCCGACGAACAGCAAGATTACGGCGCTGATGGTGAGTTGGCCGGACGCTTTCTGAGGAGCGTCGCCGAACGCCTGAAAATTCCCACGCGGTTTGTATTCCCGGCCTACGAGGACAATTTCTATTACCTCTGGCGCGAGGGCACATTGCCCGGCAACGTCAGCGCCGAAGATTCGCGTCTGGAGGAGCCGCTGGAGCGTGCGCGGCTGCGCAAGGTCTTCAGTCAGGGCCTCGATAAGGTGATCGGCCAAGTGCTACCGCTGGCACGCACCGCCAAGGGCGATCAATGGCAGAGCGGGCGCTGGTATCTGCGCGACGAGCATTGCCGCTTGGTGCCTGGGGATTCACCGTTGGGCTACCGTTTGCCGTTGGGCTCGCAGCCTTGGGTAAAAGCGGCCGAGTATCCGTTTATTCATGCTCAGGACCCGAATCAGGACTTCCCGGTGCTGCCGGATACCGCACAGCTCAACAGTCATGGCGAAACGGCAACGGCGGACGAGCGTGCGCCGCAGATCGACGAGTCCGCCGACTGGCTGACCCGCACCGCGTTCTGCGCCGAGGCCCGCGAAGGGCGCTTGTACCTGTTCATGCCGCCGCTGGAGCGAGTCGAGGATTATCTGGAGTTGGTCGCGGCCATCGAGGCCACCGCCGAAGAATTGCATTGCCCGGTGCTGCTGGAAGGCTACGAGCCGCCGAGTGATGGGCGTCTGAGTAATTTTCGCATCACCCCGGATCCGGGCGTGATCGAGGTCAACGTGCAGCCGTCAGCGACCTGGGATGAGTTGGTCGAGCGCACCGAGTTTCTCTATGAAGAGGCGCGGCAGACGCGCCTGACCACTGAAAAGTTCATGATCGACGGTCGCCATACCGGTACGGGCGGCGGTAACCACTTCGTCCTCGGTGGCGCGACGCCTGGGGACTCGCCGTTTTTGCGCCGTCCCGATCTGCTGCGCAGCCTGATCAGCTATTGGCACAACCATCCGTCGTTGTCGTATCTGTTTTCCGGGTTGTTCATCGGCCCGACATCTCAGGCGCCGAGGGTCGACGAAGCGCGTAACGACGCACTGTACGAACTGGAAATCGCTTTCGCGCAGATGCCCGAGCCAGGTGAGGAATGTGCACCGTGGCTGGTGGATCGCCTGCTGCGCAACTTGCTGATCGACGTTACCGGCAACACGCACCGAGCCGAGTTTTGCATCGACAAACTCTATTCGCCGGACGGCGCTACCGGGCGGCTTGGCCTGCTGGAATTGCGCGCCTTTGAAATGCCACCGCATGCGCGCATGAGCCTGGCTCAGCAATTGTTGCTGCGGGCGCTGGTTGCACGCTTCTGGCGCGAGCCGTATGCGCCGCCGAAACTGGCGCGGTGGGGCACTGAGTTGCACGATCGCTTCATGCTGCCGCACTTCATCGAGCAGGATTTCGCCGACGTGATCGTCGAACTCAATAGCGCAGGCTATCCGCTGCGGGCCGAGTGGTTCGCGGCGCATCTGGAGTTTCGTTTTCCCAAGGTCGGCGATTACGCCGTCAATGGCATTGAACTGGAGCTGCGTCAGGCGCTGGAGCCGTGGCATGTGCTGGGGGAGGAGGGTGCGACGGGCGGCACGGTGCGTTACGTCGATTCATCGCTGGAGCGCTTGCAGGTCAAGCTCAAGGGCTTGCCGCCGCAGCGCTATCTGCTGACGTGCAATGGCGTTGCGGTGCCGCTGCATCCGACCGGGCGTGTTGGCGAGTTCGTGGCAGGCGTGCGTTATCGCGCCTGGCAACCGGCCAACTGCTTGCAACCGACGATTGCGGTACATGCACCGTTGGTGTTCGACTTGCTCGACACCTGGATGGGCCGTTCTCTGGGAGGTTGCCAATACCACGTCGCCCATCCGGGCGGGCGCAATTACGAGACGCTGCCGGTAAACGCCAACGAAGCGGAGAGCCGGCGCATGGCGCGGTTTTTCCGGGTAGGACACACGCCTGGGAAACTTCCTATACCTGATCTGACCATCTCCGACGAGCTACCCATGACTCTCGATTTACGACGTTTCTGAATCGCACGCGACACGCGGATTTTTCGTATATCCGCGCGTCATGTGCCTGCGTTAGTCTGACCGTTCCTTGCTGTCTGCCGAGCTTTCCATGCCTGACCTGCTAGACCGCTACCCGCTGACGGCGGGCACTTATCACGAACTGCTTGATAGCAGTGGTGCGGTGCGTCCGCATTGGCAACGGCTGTTCGATCAATTGCAGCGCAGCACACCCGCTCAACTGGTGCAGCGTCAGGCGTTGCTGGCGCGGCAGATTCAGGAAAACGGCGTCACGTACAACGTTTATGCCGACCCCAAAGGTGCCGATCGCCCGTGGGAGCTGGATCTGCTGCCCCATGTGATTGCGGCGGATGAGTGGCAGCAACTGTCGGCCGGGATTGCCCAGCGGGCGCGGTTGCTCAATGCCGTGCTGGCCGATTTGTACGGGCCGCAACGCTTGATCAGCGAAGGCCTGCTGCCGGCGGAACTGGTGTTCGGGCACAACAATTTTCTCTGGCCCTGTCAGGGCATCGCGCCGCCGGAAGGAGCGTTTCTGCATCTATACGCGGTCGATTTGGCGCGCACGCCGGACGGGCGCTGGTGGGTCACCGCAGATCGCACGCAAGCGCCGTCGGGCGCGGGCTATGCGCTGGAAAACCGCACCATCGTCTCCCGCGCCTTCCCCGAGTTGTACCGTGATCTGAAAGTGCAGCATCTGGCGGGGTTCTTTCGCACCTTGCAGGAAACCCTGGTCCGGCAGGCGCCCTGCGACGATGACGCGCCGCTGGTGGTATTGCTCACTCCGGGACGATTCAACGAAAGCTATTTCGAACATCTTTATCTGGCGCGCCAGCTCGGCTATCCGCTGGTAGAGGGCGGCGACCTCACGGTGCGCGATGCCACGGTTTACCTGAAAACCCTCAGCGGCCTGCGCCGGGTACACGCAATCATGCGCCGGCTCGATGACGACTTCTGCGATCCACTGGAGTTGCGCACGGACTCTGCGCTGGGCGTTCCCGGCTTGCTTGAGGCGGTACGCCAGGGACGGGTGCTGGTCGCCAACGCGCTCGGCAGCGGTGTGCTCGAGTCGCCGGGTTTGCTCGGCTTTCTGCCCAGGATCAACCAATTCCTCTTCGGCGAAGAACTTATTCTGCCGTCCATTGCGACCTGGTGGTGTGGCGAGGCGCCGGTATTGGCCCAGGCGCTGGAAAAACTGCCTGAGCTGTTGATCAAACCGGCGTTTCCCTCACAAAGTTTCGCACCGGTATTTGGCCGTGATCTGAGTGAAAAACAGCGCCAGTCCCTCGCCGAGCGCATGCAGGCGCGACCTTATGCGTATGTAGCGCAAGAACTGGCCCAGCTGTCGCAGGCGCCGATCTGGCAGGCCGAGGACGGACAGCTGCAACCCCGGGCGATCGGCATGCGCATGTATGCGGTGGCCAGCCATGACGGTTATCGAGTGCTGCCCGGTGGTTTGACCCGCGTGGCTGCCGAGGCGGATGCAGAAGTGGTGTCGATGCAGCGCGGCGGCGCGAGCAAGGACACGTGGGTGCTGGGTGATCGACCGCCCAGTGGCGAGCAATGGAAAACCCAACGCAATGTCGGCGTGCACGATCTGGTGCGCCGCGATCCCTATTTGCCATCGCGAGTGGTGGAAAACCTGTTCTGGTTCGGGCGTTATTGCGAGCGTTGCGATGACAGTGCGCGACTGCTGCGGATCATGCTCGCGCGCTATGTCGATGGCGACGATCCGCAAGCCTTGCAGGCGGCTGTCGAACTGGGCGAGCGCCTGATGCTGCTGCCGGAGGAGGGCGAGTTGCCGGAGCGATTGCTGGCGGCGTTGCTGGGCGAGGACTGGTCATTCAGCCTGCGCTCCAACCTGCAACGCTTGCAGTGGGCGGCCTCGCAGGTGCGCGGCAAGCTCTCGCGGGAGAACTGGCAGGCGTTGGTCGAATTGCAGCGCGAAGCGATGGAGCTGGACACCGACGAGCCGGACTTCGGCGAACTGCTGGATTTTCTCAACCGTCTGGTGATGTCGCTGGCAGCGCTATCGGGTTTCGCGCTCGACGACATGACCCGCGACGAAGGCTGGCGCTTCCTGATGATCGGTCGGCGCATCGAGCGCCTGCAGTTTCTCAGCAGCAGTCTGGCGGCGTTCCTGCGCGGGGCCGGGGCGTTTGATCAGGCAGGTCTTGAATGGCTGCTGGAGTTGGGCAACAGCAGCATCACCTACCGTTCCCGTTATCTGGCGGTGGCTCAATTAATTCCGGTGCTCGACCTGTTGCTGCTCGATGAACAGAACCCGCATGCGGTGCTGTTCCAGTTGAAACTGGTGACCCGCACCTTGAAGCGCTTGAACGATGATTTCGGCGTGCCACGGGAAACCGGATTGCCGCAACTGGTCGAGCGTCTGGCGCGATTTGATCTGGCCTGTCTGGAGAATCCGTTGTTCGGCGCGTCCAGCGTTCGTGCGGCGCTTGATGGCCTGGCGGATCTGCTGCAAGAGATTGCCGATGCCAGCGGACAGGTGTCGGATCGCCTGGCCCTGCGCCATTTCGCCCACGTCGATGATGTCAGCCAGCGTACGGTGTCCGTCTGATGAACGCGCATTACCAGATCTTTCATGACACCTGTTATCACTACGACAGCCCGGTTTCCCTGGCGCAGCAACTGGCGCACTTGTGGCCGCGCGAGTGCAGCTGGCAGCGCTGCACCGAGCAGCAATTGCTGATCAGCCCGGAGCCGACAGCTCGGCGCGATGAGCTGGATGTGTTCGGCAATCCGCTGACCCGGCTGGCGTTCGAGCGACCGCATGATGAGTTGCAGGTCAATGCTCGCCTTACCGTCGAAGTGCTGGCGCGGCCGGCGCTGGATTTCACTCAGTCGCCGGCGTGGGAGCTGACGCGCAATGCGCTGACCTACAGCAGCCAGCCGTTGTCTGCCGAGTTGCTTGAGGCGTGCCGCTACCGTTTTCAGTCACCGTACGTGCATTTGAAACGCAGCTTCGTCGAGTTTTCGCAGAGTTGTTTTCCACCGGGCCAGCCCTTGATGCTGGGCGTGCAGGCGTTGATGCAGAAGATCTTCAGCGAATTCACTTTTGATGCCGAAGCGACCCAGGTGGCAACGCCACTTGTGGAAGTGCTGGAGCGGCGCCGTGGTGTCTGTCAGGACTTCGCCCACCTGATGCTGGCCTGTGTGCGTTCGCGAGGGTTGGCGGCGCGTTACATCAGCGGGTATTTGCTCACGCAGCCACCACCGGGGCAGCCACGGCTGATTGGTGCCGATGCGTCGCATGCGTGGGTTTCGGTATTTTGCCCGGTACTGGGCTGGGTGGATTTTGATCCGACCAATAACGTGCGGCCTGCGCTGGAGCACATCACATTGGCGTGGGGGCGGGATTTTTCCGATGTTTCGCCGTTGCGTGGGGTGATACTCGGTGGCGGCAGCCATGATCCGGAAGTCCGCGTTACCGTGATGCCATTGAATGAGTGATAACGAATTCTGTGGGAGCGGGCTTGCCCGCGATGACGGAGTATCTGTGACGACTTTGTTGGATGTGCCGCAGCCATCGCGGGCAAGCCCGCTCCCACAGGGTTTCGTATCGAATTCTGAGGAGTGAAGGCTGTGAGGGCCGGCGGTGAAGCCGCCAGCCCCGTCACAAATCCGCTGGGTCTGATTCGATGATCAAACCCGGTGGGGCTCAGGCGTCAGGCGCCTGATCTTTCGGTGTTTCGGTTGCATCAACATCATCTTCTGTTGCCACTTCACCCTCAGGGTTCAGTGCTGCTTCTTCAGCGGTTTGTTTCTTGCGCTGAAGCTTTTCCTCTTTCTTCTGCTCCTTTGCCAGGTCTCGTTGACGTTTGGCGAAGGAATAATTGGGTTTGGCCATGGGCGATCCTCTAGGTCGAAGGTGAGGTTGAGCGGCGCGTATTCTGCCCTGTATCGGTGCCCGACGGTTAGCCGGGTTTCTGATCGACCCACTTGGGTGTGACGGTCGGTTGCCAGTTATCCAGAGACTCGAGCAGTGTTTGCGGCGATTCGCTCACTTGCAGCATGTCACGGTGTGGCGCGCGAACGAAGCCTTCGCCGACGATATGGTCAAGAAAAGCCGTGAGTTTGCTGTAGAAACCGTTCACTTCCAGCAAGCCCAGCGGCTTGCCGTGGTAGCCGAGTTGGCCCCAGGTCCAGACTTCGAACAGTTCTTCCAGCGTGCCAAGGCCGCCTGGCAGAGCGATAAAGGCATCACTGAGTTCGGCCATGCGTGCCTTGCGGGCGTGCATGCCGTCGACGACTTCCAGACGCGTCAGGCTTTTGTGGCCTATTTCCTTGTCCATCAGGCTCTGCGGAATGATGCCGATCACTTCACCGCCAGCAGCCAGCGCGGCGTCGGCGACAATCCCCATCAAGCCGACAGCGCCACCGCCATAGACCAGCGTCAGCTTGCGCTCGGCGAGGGCCTTGCCAAGGGCAACAGCAGCTTCGGTATAAGCCGGAACAGTGCCAGCGTTGGCACCACAAAATACACACACGGATTTCAGAGACATGCCTTTCTCCTGGGTCAATCCGTCACAGGGTACTGGCTGGCACGCCTTGATCCAAGGTCTAGACTTCGCGTTCCGGCGATTCAAAGGTACCGCTGGCGCCACAGGCGTAGGCGGCAAGCAAACTGCACAACAGACCGTTAAAGAACATGACAGGCACTCCGTCTCAGTAGATGCGCCGATCATAGGGCTGGCCGGAGAATCTGGCCGTTAGATTGTGTCGATGAGTGTCATAGCCTGAAAGTTGTATACAATTTTTGACTCAAGTCATAGGAACTTGCGAAGATTTCAGGCAGTCTTTCAACCATTCGTGATTTTGTTAACCCTGCCTTGGAGATTCACCATGTTTTCCAAAGTTGTTGCGGTATCCCTGCTGGCGCTGGCCAGCAGCCAATTGATGGCTGCCGAGTGCAAAACCACCGTTGACTCCACCGATCAGATGTCCTTCAACACCAAGGAAATCGTGATCGACAAGAGCTGCAAGACTTTCACCGTCGAGCTGACCCACTCCGGCAGCCTGCCGAAGAACGTGATGGGGCATAACCTGGTGATCAGCAAAGAAGCTGACATGCAGCCTATCGCTACCGATGGCCTGGCTGCCGGGATCGACAAGAACTACCTGAAGGACGGTGATGCTCGCGTCATCGCCCATACCAAGATCATCGGCGCGAAGGAAACCGATTCGCTGACCTTTGATGTATCGAGGCTCGATGCCAACGAAAAATATGGTTTCTTCTGTTCCTTCCCAGGCCACATTTCGATGATGAAAGGCACTGTGACCCTGAAGTAATTCAGGGGGCAGCTTTCACTGGAAACGCCGTTGCGGCATGGTCGCAGCGGCGTTTTTTTGCATCTGATTTGGAGTGTTTTTTTGCCTTGGTTTCTCGGAGACCGTTGGTCGGAAAAACGTACCACCCTGTAATTTCTGACAGTAGACGAGTTACGCAAAACAAAGCTGAATGAAGTTTCATTTTTCGCGAAAAGGAACTTCATGATGCGCAGTCAAGAAAATCAGACGACGATCGATAGGGTGGAAGATACGAACGAACGACTCCTGGAGTCTGGCGCTGACACTACCGACGCACTATTGACGATATTCGGCAGGGGGCAACCTTTTGATCAGATCCATATCAAGGATGAAGGGCGCCTGCTTGATACGGTTTCAACTGACGACTTGGGAAACTGGAAAGCCAGACCCTTTGCAAACGAAGTGAAGATGTATTTTCTCACTGCAACAGGTGGCGATGGTCTACCGTCGGATGATTGGAGGATCAATATGAAGGCCCCCAGTCCGGTCTTCATTGACGTTGTCAGAGATTCCAAAGGGGAAATTCTACAAAATGGCACTACTTACGAAACTCAAGTAACCGTTACAGGGCGAGCGTCTCCTTTTATTTCCGTCCGTGTAGGATCGACTGTAGGAGGCGTCTACAGCGTGCATGTGATTGCAACGCAATCGGGTACCTGGATCGCGGAACTGGTGAATCTCAAGCCCACTTTGCATGCTATTCAAGCGAAGACGGATGATTTGACGTTCCCTTCGGAACAACGGGTTTTCACGGTCAATCCGAGAGTGGATCTGGGGATAGATCAAATCAGGGACTCTCTGCGACCTATTGAAAATGGTGGTAGTACGTATGACCCCGAACTGCAATTGTTCGGCTGGTTTTCCCGCGGGGCAGGCAAATTAGATCTTTATGATGGTGAACAGCTCGTTTTCAGCGGCCTCGACATTCGTGAAGGGCGGTGGCAGACGCCTGCCTACACGTTTGCAGAAAAGGAATATGACTTCATTGTAAAGACGCCGGACGGGGAGCAGCAGTCGGTTGCGTGGCGTATTACCGTGAAACCGGCATTGCTGCTAACTATCGACAGCATAAGAGACAGCCAGGGTGAAATTGCTGACGGCGGTGAAACGGGGGAGTTGCAACTGCAACTTCGTGGCAGAGCACCCGAAAATACGTTGGGACTGAAAATTTATGACGGTGATGATTATCTGACTGATGCAACGGTTCTCGATAACGGGAACTGGACTGCCAGCGTTTCACTGTCAGAGATCAAGGATTATGTGTTCTTTGCAAAAGCGTCAGATTCCGAGCAGCGTTCCAACGCTTGGAAAGTCCAGGTCCGAGAAAAGACCAAGCTCTTTATACAATCAGTCAGGGGCGATGATCTGGTTCCTGTTGGAAACCCGGGTGAGACTCGGTTCACTACTTTGAAGCTGATAGGTCGAGCAGAGCGGGGAGAGCACGGTTACATCGTTGATGGTTCCGTCAGCCCTCCACAAGATCTATTTCCGTTCCAGGCCGACAAAAACAACGACTGGGAGGTCAATATTCCTCATCTGGAGCGTCGAGAATATCGCTTCATTGCGAGGTCCACGGCGGACCGTGAGTCCGAATCATGGGTTGTCAGTATATTGCCGTAATAGCATAAGCCTGTTTGTCACGCGCACCGGGCCGGGAAACCCGATGCGCGTTGCCAATCAAGGCGCGAACGGCATCACGCGTTTGTGATGGGTCTTGTTGTAGGTCGCGACAATGATGTTGAACGCCTCTTCACGCACCGCCTCGCCATGCAGGAACGCATCGATTTCGGCATAGGTGACGCCGTGCGACGCTTCGTCTGGTTTGCCCGGCGACAGGTCTTCGAGATCCGCCGTCGGGACTTTCTCCACTAGCGATTCCGGTGCACCAAAGCTGCGGGCAATCGCGCGCACCTGGTTTTTCACCAGACCGCTGAGCGGGGCCAGGTCGCAAGCGCCATCACCGAATTTGGTGAAGAACCCCATGACCGCTTCCGCCGCATGATCGGTGCCGATCACCAATCCGTTCGCCGCGCCGGCGATGGTGTATTGGGCGACCATACGCATGCGCGCTTTGGTGTTGCCGAGCACGAAGTCCACCGACACCGCGTGCTTGCCTTCAAACGCTGCCACTTCACTGGCCAGCGATTTCACCGCCGGGCCGATGTTGACGGTATGGCGTTCGTCCGGAGCGATGAAATCCACTGAGGCCTGGGCATCGTGTTCGTCGAACTGGGTTTCATATGGCAGACGCACGGCGATGAATTTGTAGCTGTTGTCACCGGTCTGGTCGCGCAGTTCGCGCATCGCGCGCTGAGCCAGCAGGCCGGCGGTCAGCGAGTCGACACCGCCGCTGATGCCCAGCACCAGCGTCTTGAGCCCGGAATTGACCAGGCAATCCTGAATAAAGGTAATGCGCCGGGCGACTTCGGCCTGCAGGGCCTTGTAGTCGGCGAACGGCGGTTGCACCTTGAGCTGTTCAGCAATCTCACGCTGTACGGCTTGCATGAATTCACTCCTTGCTAGATAGACTGGAATCGGCAGGAACCTGGAAAACGTGTCGCAAATAGGCGACGAAATTCGGGTCTTTGCAGTGGGTCTTGCCTGGCTCGTCGGAGATCTTCGCCACCGGTTGGCCGTTGCAGGCGGTCATTTTAAGCACGATGCTCATCGGCTCGACACCCGGAATGTCACAGGTGAGGTTGGTGCCGATGCCGAAACTCACGTTGATCCGACCGTGCAGCGCGCGGAATATTTCCAGCGACCTGGGTAGTGTCAGGCTGTCGGAAAACACCAGCGTCTTGCTCATCGGGTCGATGCCGAGCTTGTGGTAGTGGGCGATGCATTTTTCGCCCCAGGCCACAGGGTCCCCGGAGTCGTGGCGCAGGCCATCGAAAAGCTTGGCGAAAAACAGGTCGAAGTCGCCGAGGAAAGCATCCGTGGTGATGCAGTCGGTGAGGGCGATCCCGAGCAAACCCCGGTACTCACGCACCCAGCAATCGAGCGCGGCGATCTGGCTGTCGATCAATCGCGGGCCGAGTTGCTGATGGGCCATGATCCATTCGTGGGCCATGGTGCCCAACGGTTTCATGTCCAGTTCGCGGGACAGGTGCACGTTGCTGGTGCCGACGAAACGCCCGGGGAAATCGTGCTTGAGCACGTTGACCACTTCTTCCTGCACACGGTAGGAAAAACGACGGCGGGTACCGAAATCGGCAACCTGCAATTGCGCCAGTTCGTCGGCCGAGGCGTTGGCGGTCAGCCAGTCGAACTTGCGATAGAGCTGTTCACGGGCCTGTTCCAGCACCGTTTCGCGGTAGCGATAGCGGTTGCGCACTTCGCTGACAATCGCCAGCAGCGGCACTTCGTAGAGGATCACATGCAGCCACGGCCCACGCAGGCGGATGAACAGCTCGCCGTTTTCGATGCCGGTGTGCAGATAGCGCAGGTTGAAGCGGAACAGTCCGAGAAAGCGCAGGAAATCCGGTTTGAGGAAACTGATGCGCTCCAGAAAACTCAGTTGATCGGCGCTCAGGCTCAGCTCGGCCAGACGCTCGATCTGATAGCGGATCTCGGCCAGATACGGGCGCAAATCCTCGCTGTTACGGCAACGAAACTCCCATTCGACTTCGACGTTGGGGTAGTTGTGCAGCACCGCCTGCATCATCGTCAGCTTGTAGAAGTCGGTGTCGAGCAGGTTCTGCACGATGCGATCGGCAAACACACTCTCGCTCATAAACGGGTCTCCGGGTGCGCCGCGCGTTGGCGCGGTATCAATCAATGGCGCTAGTGGCGCATATCAGCGGTGGGAATTGCCAGCGATTTCTGTTCTGGGTCAGGTCAATTGTGGTGAGGAAATTTATCCCCGACCGGCTGCAAAGCAGTCGTCGCTCTTGAGATTTTGGGGCCGTTGCGCGACCCATCGGGGATAAATCCCCTCGCCACAGGGGGCGGGTTTCAGCCCGGAGTGTCGATCTGTTCGAGCATCCACTTCACAAAATCGCGCACCTTCGGCACCTCCGCCGAGTGCTCCGGGTACGCCAGGTAGTAGGCGTCGCTGCTGGGCATTGCATGCTGCCAGGGAATGACCAGTTTGCCGTCGGCCAACTCTTCTTCCACCAGAAACCGTGGCAACAGCGCCACGCCGCAGCCGACCTGCGCGGCGCGGATGCACATATAAAAGGTTTCGAAGCGCGGTCCGTGGTAGCTGTGTTCGGTCTGATAACCCTGACTGTCGAACCAGTCATGCCAGGCCTGTGGCCGCGAGGCATTCTGCAGTAACACCAGATCGGTGAGTTGCGTCGGGTCAGTAAACGGTTGATCGGGCAGGCTGCCGGGGGCGCAGACCGGTACCAGCTCTTCACCGAACAGCTTCAGGCATTCGGTGCCGGGCCGTGAGCCCTGACCAAAATAGAACGCCAGATCGCTGCGGCCTTGCAGCAGATCATCCGCTTCCTGTTCGTTGCACAAATCCAGATGAATCGAGGGATGGCGCAGACGCCAGCCCTTCAGACGCGGCACCAGCCAGCGGGCGCCGAAGGTCGATGGTGTGGAGACGCGCAGGACTTCGGTCTCGCCGCCGTAGGAACGCAGGTAATGCGTCGACATTTCCACTTGCGTGAGGATTTTTCGTACTTCGACCAGATACAAATCCCCGGCCGGGGTCATCTGCAAACGCCGACGTACGCGGCGGAACAACAAGTGCTGCAACAATTCCTCAAGCTGCGCGACCTGTTTGCTCACGGCGCTCTGGGTCAGGTTCAGTTCCTCGGCGGCCCGGGTGAAGCTCAGGTGCCGGGTCACGGCCTCAAAGCACTGCAACGCAGTAATCGACGGCAGGTGGCGTTTGTTCAGCATGACGGATCCTTTTCTTGTCTTTCTATGCGCAGCATGAATAAACGGAATGATATCTCGCGTAAAGGTCGTTTGTTGCCTCGCCGTACTGACGCTACAACTAAAGGCCTGCCCGGTCGTGCAACAGCGGCCGCACACATTCAGTTTTTTGCTTGAGGAGTGACCCATGGTTGCCGCATTGCTTGATCGTCTTGGTGTGAACCCGGCCCTGTACCAGAACGGCAAAGTGCCGGTGCATTCGCCGATTGACGGCAGCCGCATCGCCGCCGTGAACTGGGAGGGTCCGGCGGAAGTCGAGCAGCACATCAGTCGCGCAGATCATGCGTTCGAAGCCTGGCGCAAAGTGCCGGCCCCGCGTCGCGGCGAACTGGTGCGCCAATTCGGTGAGGTGCTGCGCGAATACAAGAACGATCTCGGTGAGCTGGTTTCCTGGGAAGCAGGCAAGATCACCCAGGAAGGCCTGGGCGAAGTTCAGGAGATGATCGACATCTGCGACTTCGCTGTCGGCCTGTCCCGCCAGTTGTACGGTTTGACCATCGCTTCCGAGCGCCCGGGCCACCATATGCGTGAAACCTGGCATCCGCTGGGCGTAGTTGGTGTGATCAGTGCGTTCAACTTCCCGGTCGCGGTGTGGGCGTGGAACACCACCTTGGCGCTGGTCTGCGGCAACCCGGTGGTATGGAAACCGTCGGAGAAAACCCCGCTGACGGCATTGGCCTGTCAGGCCCTGTTTGACCGTGTGGTGAAGAATTTCAGCGATGCTCCGGCGAATCTCTGCCAGGTGATCATTGGTGGTCGCGATGCCGGCGAAGCGCTGGTTGATGACCCGCGTGTGGCGCTGATCAGCGCCACCGGCAGCACCCGCATGGGCCGCGAAGTGGCGCCGAAAGTCGCCGCACGTTTCGCCCGCAGCATTCTCGAACTGGGCGGCAACAACGCGATGATCCTCGGCCCAAGCGCCGATCTGGACATGGCGGTACGCGCCATTCTGTTCAGCGCAGTCGGCACCGCCGGTCAGCGCTGCACCACGCTGCGCCGCCTGATCGCCCATGAGTCGGTGAAAGAAGAAATCGTCACCCGTCTGAAAGCCGCCTACGCGAAAGTGCGCATCGGCCATCCGCTGGAAGGCAATCTGGTCGGTCCGCTGATCGACAAACACAGTTTCGAAAACATGCAGGACGCACTGGAGCAAGCGTTGAGCGAAGGCGGCCGGGTGTTCGGCGGCAAGCGCCAACTGGAAGATCAGTTCCCGAATGCCTATTACGTGTCGCCAGCCATCGTTGAAATGCCGGAACAGAGCGATGTGGTCTGCAGCGAGACCTTCGCGCCGATTCTCTACGTGGTCGGTTACAGCGATTTCCAGGAAGCGCTGCGTTTGAACAATGCTGTACCGCAAGGCCTGTCGTCGTGCATCTTCACCACTGACGTGCGTGAGGCGGAGCAATTCATGTCGGCGGTCGGCAGCGATTGCGGCATCGCCAACGTCAACATCGGCCCGAGCGGTGCCGAGATTGGCGGCGCCTTTGGTGGCGAGAAAGAAACCGGTGGTGGCCGTGAGTCGGGCTCCGACGCCTGGCGCGCATATATGCGTCGCCAGACCAATACCGTGAACTATTCGCTGGAGTTGCCGCTGGCGCAGGGCATCACCTTCGACTGAGTCTTTCCGGTCAGGTCGATCGTTCCCACGCTCTGCGTGGGAATGCCTCACCGGACGCTCCGCGTTCGCTTTTGGGACGCAGAGCGTCCCTGACTGCATTCCCACGCAGAGCGTGGGAACGATCATTTTGCTGTGTTTGGCAGGTTTCTGTTGGAGTCTGGCAATGCCGTTACGCGAAGAATGTCTGTGGGAAAAACTCACGCCGCAAAGGCCGGATAACACCGCGCTCAGGGGCGAAGTCAAAGTCGATGTCTGCGTGATCGGCGCCGGGTTCACCGGATTGTCGGCGGCGCTGCATCTGTTGGAACAAGGCAAGACCGTTTGCGTGCTGGAAGCCCATCGGGCCGGTCACGGCGGTTCCGGACGCAACGTCGGGCTGGTCAACGCCGGCATGTGGATCCCGCCGGACGAGATCGAGGCTGGGTTTGGCGAGGCGGTCGGCAGTCAGCTCAACCGCATGTTGGGTGCGGCACCGGCGCTGGTGTTCAGCCTTGTGGATAAGTACAACATCGATTGCCAGTTGCGCCGCGAAGGCACCTTGCACATGGCGCACAACGCCAAGGGTGAGGCGGATTTGCGCAGTCGCGAACAGCAATGGAAACGTCGCGGCGCACCGGTTGAGCTGCTGACCGGCAAGGCGTGCGAGCAAGCGACCGGCACGCAAAAAATTGCCGCCGCGTTGCTCGACCGACGCGCCGGCACGCTCAATCCGATGGCCTATGTCACCGGGCTGGTCAACGCCGTGAAGGGGCTCGGTGGGCAGATGTTTGATCATTCGCCGGTTACTCGTCTTGAGCGCATCGGCCCGCAATGGTCCGTGCAGACCGAGCACGGTTCGGTGCTGGCCGAGCAGGTGGTCATCGCCTCCAACGCCTACACCGAAGGCGACTGGACCGAACTCAAGCGCAACTTCTTTCCCGGTTATTACTATCAGGTCGCCTCGGTGCCGCTGAGTGAAGACGCCGCGCAAGAGATTCTCCCGGGCGGGCAGGGCTCGTGGGACACCCGCCAGGTCTTGAGCAGCATTCGCCGCGACAAGGAAGGGCGGCTGCTGCTCGGCAGTCTCGGCAACGGCAACCAGAAGCCGACCTGGTTTCTCAAGGCCTGGGCCGACCGCGTTCAGCAGCATTATTTTCCCAATCTGAAACCGGTCGAGTGGGAGTGCACCTGGACCGGGCGCATTGCCTTTACCCCTGATCACCTCATGCGCTTGTTCGAACCGGCGCCGGGACTGGTGGCTGTCACCGGCTACAACGGTCGCGGGGTGACCACCGGCACCGTGGTCGGCAAGGCTTTCGCTGATTACCTGTGTCACGGCAATCCGCAAGCTCTGCCGATTCCCTTTGCACCAATGCAGCCTCTGGCGGGCGTGGGCTTGCGCAGTTGCCTGTATGAGGCCGGGTTCTCGCTGTATCACGCAGGCCAGTGCCTGCGCATCGTGATTTGAGTGTTGAAATATGTTGCCGGAAGCGGCGCTTTTCGATGTAGCGACTAGCCTGTAATGGTGCGGGTTGTAGCAGTCCCGCACCAGCAGTGTGCAGTTCGGTGACGCGGGCTGTTACAGGCTGGTTGCACGTCGTTTGGCGCCGCGGTTGCAATGATGGCGCATGCGGGGTGCGCCTTAAAAAATAAATGGTTTCACCTTCCGCGGTTTAGACGGTTGCACGCCCAATGAAAATGGGAACGAAACAGTCGAAATAACAAGAAAGCAGCGACTTTTTGAAGAATAAAAAACCGATGGCACGGCGCTTGCTCAGAGCATTCAGTGAAGTGAAGTCGCAGTGCCAACTAAAAAAAACCTTGGAGCACCACCTCATGTCCCAGACGTTTTACAAGAAAGGCTTTCTGGCCCTCGCAGTGGCTACTGCGTTGGGTGTTTCTGCGTTTGCTCAAGCTGATGTGAAAATCGGTGTAGCGGGTCCAATGACTGGCGCCAACGCGGCATTTGGCGAGCAGTACATGAAGGGTGCACAGGCAGCGGCGGATGCGGTCAACGCGGCAGGCGGCGTCAACGGTGAAAAAATCGTTCTGGTCAAGGGCGATGACGCCTGCGAGCCGAAACAAGCGGTGACGGTCGCCAAGGACCTGGTCAACCAGAAGGTTGCCGGCGTGGTCGGGCACTTCTGCTCCTCTTCCACCATTCCAGCCTCGGAAATCTACGACGAAGCCGGTGTCATCGCGATCACTCCGGGTTCCACCAACCCGCAAGTGACCGAGCGCGGCCTCAGCGCCATGTTCCGTATGTGCGGGCGTGATGACCAGCAAGGCATCGTTGCCGGCGATTACATCGTCGACGTGCTCAAGGGCAAGAAAGTCGCGGTGCTGCACGACAAGGACACCTACGGCCAAGGCTTGGCCGACGCCACCAAGGCTCAGTTGGAAAAACGCGGCGTGAAGCCGGTGCTGTATGAAGGCCTGACCCGTGGCGAGAAAGACTTCAGCGCCGTAGTCACAAAAATCCGCGCGGCTGGTGCCGACGTCGTCTACTTCGGCGGCCTGCACCCGGAAGCCGGTCCACTGGTTAAACAGCTGCGCACCGAAGGCCTGAAAGACGTGAAATTCATGTCTGACGACGGCATCGTGACCGACGAACTGGTGACCACCGCTGGCGGCCCGCAATACGTCGACGGCGTGCTGATGACCTTCGGCGCCGACCCGCGCCTGCTGCCAGACAGCAAGACCGTTGTGGATGCATTCCGCAAGGCCGGCACCGAACCTGAAGGCTACACCCTGTACGCCTACGCCTCGGTCCAGACCCTGGCTGCCGCCTTCAACGGCGCCAAGTCCAACAGTGGCGAGAAAGCCGCCGAGTGGCTGAAAACCAACCCGGTGAAAACCGTCATGGGCGAGAAGGCCTGGGACAAGAAGGGCGACCTGAAAGTCTCCGACTACGTGGTTTACCAGTGGGACAAGGACGGCAAATACCATCAGCTGGAAAAACAGAAGTAAGGGCTGACGCGATCAGTTCAACCCACAAGGCCCTGTGGGAGCGGGCATGCCCGCGATGACGGCCTGACAGTCGACACCTTTGTTGAATGTTCTACCGCTATCGCTGGCAAGCCAGCTCCCACAGGAGATCAGTGGGGCTGAACTCGCGCTCTGACATTGCTCCGACGTACATCTGTATTTTTCCTAGAAGAACCGCACACCCACAGGTGTGCAGGTTCTCATTGCGTGAGATTGCGTTATGGATGGTATTTTCCTGCAGCAACTGGTCAACGGCCTGACCCTCGGGTCGGTCTATGGCCTGATCGCCATCGGCTACACAATGGTCTACGGCATCATCGGCATAGACCGACCCGAGGGTCAGGCCGTTGAC
>NZ_JBIUVJ010000017.1:0-77799 GCF_044742875.1 Pseudomonas sp. NPDC087817 | reverse complement strand
CTACGGCATCATCGGCATGATCAACTTCGCCCACGGCGAGGTTTACATGATTTCTGCTTACCTGGCGGCAATCAGTCTGGCTCTGCTGGCTTACTTCGGTATTGAATCCTTCCCGCTCCTGATGCTCGGCACACTGGTCTTCACCACCGTCGTTACCGGGGTGTATGGCTGGGTCATCGAACGCATCGCTTACAAACCGCTGCGCAACTCCACCCGACTGGCACCGCTGATCAGCGCCATCGGTATCTCCCTGATCCTGCAAAACTATGCCCAGATCAGCCAGGGCGCCCGCCAACAGGGTGTTCCGACGTTGCTCACCGGCGCCTGGCGCATCGATATCGGCACCGGCTTCGTGCAGCTCACCTACACCAAGATTTTCATTCTGGTGGCCGCCTTCGTCGGCATGGGCCTGCTGACCTATGTCATCAAGTACACCAAGCTCGGCCGCATGTGCCGCGCCACTCAGCAAGACCGCAAGATGGCCTCGATTCTGGGGATCAACACCGACCGGGTGATTTCCTATGTGTTCATCATCGGTGCAGCCATGGCGGCGCTGGCCGGCGTACTGATCACCATGAACTACGGCACGTTCGACTTCTACGCCGGTTTCGTCATCGGCATCAAAGCCTTCACTGCCGCGGTACTCGGCGGGATCGGTTCGCTGCCGGGCGCGATGCTGGGCGGGATCATTCTCGGGATATCCGAGTCGCTGTTCTCCGGTCTGGTCAACTCCGACTACAAAGACGTGTTCAGCTTCTCGCTGCTCGTACTTGTTCTGGTCTTCCGGCCGCAGGGCCTGTTGGGCCGTCCTCTTGTGTCGAAGGTGTAAGCGATGTCTTCAACCACTCAAAAAAACATCGATATCAAAAAAAGCCTGGTTGAGGCGATTCTTGCCGGCCTCATTGCCCTGATCGTGTTCGGCCCGATTGTCGGCGTCGTGCTCGAGGGCTACAGCTTCAATCTTGAGCCGACCCGCGTCGCGTGGATTATCGGCATTGTCATGATTGGCCGGTTTGCCCTCAGCCTGTTTCTGCAGACGCCCAAGGGCCTGAAGATTCTCGACGGATTCGAGAGCACCGGTTCCGGTGTGCATGTGTTGCCTGCCGATCACAAATCCTCGCTGCGCTGGATCATCCCTCTGCTGATTGTGCTGGCAGTGATCGTGCCGTTCGTCTCCAACTCCTATCTGCTAGGCGTGGTCATCCTCGGGTTGATCTACGTGTTGCTGGGGCTGGGGCTGAATATCGTGGTGGGCCTGGCCGGTTTGCTCGACCTCGGTTACGTGGCGTTCTATGCCATCGGCGCCTACGGTCTGGCGCTCGGTTATCAGTATCTCGGTCTGGGGTTCTGGACGGTGCTGCCACTGGCGGCGATCACCGCAGGTCTGGCCGGTTGCATCCTCGGTTTCCCGGTGCTGCGCCTGCACGGTGACTATCTGGCGATCGTGACTCTTGGCTTCGGTGAAATCATCCGTCTGATACTCAACAACTGGCTGTCGCTGACCGGCGGCCCGAACGGCATGCCGGCGCCGCTGCCGACATTTTTCGGTCTGGAGTTCGGCAAGCGGGCGAAGGATGGCGGGGTGCCGTTTCACGAGTTCTTCGGCATCGCCTACAACCCGGACGTGAAGTACTACTTCATCTACGCGGTGTTGTTCCTGGTGGTATTGGCCGTGCTGTACATCAAGCATCGTCTGGTGAAAATGCCGGTCGGCCGCGCCTGGGAAGCCTTGCGTGAAGATGAAATCGCCTGCCGCTCGATGGGCCTCAACCACGTGCTGGTCAAGCTCTCGGCGTTCACCATCGGTGCGTCGACCGCAGGTCTGGCCGGGGTGTTTTTCGCCACTTACCAAGGCTTCGTCAACCCGACCTCGTTTACCTTCTTCGAATCGGCACTGATTCTGGCCATCGTCGTGCTCGGCGGCATGGGCTCGACCATCGGCGTGGTGATCGCCGCATTCGTGCTGACCGTCGCGCCGGAACTGCTGCGCGGCTTCGCTGAATACCGCGTGCTGCTGTTCGGCATCCTGATGGTGTTGATGATGATCTGGCGACCACGTGGGCTGATCCGCATCAGCCGCACCGGGGTCACTCCACGCAAAGGTGCCATTCACTATGAGAGGACTGCGCCATGAGTGAAGTCGTACTCTCTGTTGAAAAACTGATGATGCATTTCGGCGGTATCAAGGCCCTGAGTGATGTCAGCCTGAAGGTCAAACGCAACTCGATCTTCGCTCTGATCGGCCCGAACGGCGCCGGCAAGACCACGGTGTTCAACTGCCTGACCGGTTTCTACAAGGCCTCCGGCGGCAAGATCGAACTCAACGTGCGTGGCCAGCAAACCAACGTGATCAAACTGCTCGGCGAGTCGTTCAAACCGACCGATTTCGTCTCGCCGAAAAACTTCCTCAGCCGTCTGTATTACAAAATGTTCGGTGGCACCCATCTGGTGAACCGCGCAGGCCTGGCCCGGACCTTTCAGAACATTCGCCTGTTCAAGGAAATGTCGGTGCTGGAAAACCTGCTGGTGGCCCAGCACATGTGGGTCAACCGCAACATGCTCGCCGGCATCCTCAACACCAAGGGCTACCGCAAGGCCGAGAGCGACGCGCTGGATTGCGCGTTCTACTGGCTGGAAGTGGTCGATCTGGTGGACTGCGCCAACCGTCTCGCCGGTGAACTGTCCTACGGCCAGCAACGCCGTCTGGAGATCGCCCGCGCCATGTGCACGCGCCCGCAGATCATCTGCCTCGACGAACCGGCCGCCGGCCTCAACCCTCAGGAAACCGAAGCGCTGAGCGCGATGATCCGGCTGCTGCGCGACGAGCACGATCTGACCGTGGTGCTGATCGAACACGACATGGGTATGGTAATGAGCATTTCCGACCACATCGTGGTGCTGGACCACGGCATCGTCATCGCCGAAGGCGGGCCTGAAGCCATTCGCAACGACCCGAAAGTGATTGCCGCCTACCTGGGCGCCGACGAAGAGGAGCTGGTATGAGCCAACCGATCCTCGAACTCAAAGACCTGGACGTGTTCTACGGGCCGATCCAGGCGCTCAAAGGCGTATCACTGCAGATCAACGAAGGGGAAACCGTCAGCCTGATCGGCTCCAACGGTGCGGGTAAATCGACGTTGCTGATGTCGATCTTCGGCCAGCCACGGGCGGCGGGCGGGCAGATCCTTTATCAAGGCGTCGACATTACCCACAAGTCATCGCACTACATCGCCTCCAACGGTATTGCGCAGTCGCCGGAAGGGCGGCGGGTGTTCCCTGACATGACCGTCGAGGAAAACCTGCTGATGGGCACCATTCCGATCGGCGACAAGTACGCCAAGGAAGACATGCAGCGCATGTTCGAGCTGTTTCCACGGCTGGAAGAGCGCCGCACGCAACGGGCGATGACCATGTCCGGTGGTGAGCAGCAAATGCTCGCCATTGCCCGTGCGTTGATGAGCCGGCCGAAGTTGTTGCTGCTCGATGAACCGAGCCTGGGTCTGGCGCCGATCGTGGTGAAGCAGATCTTCGCGACCCTGCGCGAACTGGCGAAAACCGGCATGACCATTTTCCTCGTCGAGCAGAATGCCAACCATGCGTTGAAGCTGTCTGACCGGGCGTATGTGATGGTCAACGGCGAGATTCGCCTGACAGGCACCGGCAAGGAGTTGCTGGTGAATGAGGAGGTGCGTAACGCTTATCTGGGCGGGCACTGAGTTATCCCCAGCTACACACAGCCCCGGCGACGCAAGTCCCGGGGCTTTTTCATGCCCGGAAACCCACCATAACTCCTGTGGGAGCTGGCTTGCCAGCGATAGCGGTTTACCCCTAAACAATGATATTGGCAGTGACTCCCTCATCGCTGGCAAGCCAGCTCCCACCGTTAAAAGTGCGACCTTCGCCAAAATTGTGGAAAACAAATTCCGCTACCTGCCAAAGCGCGACATATAGACGCTGCAAATGGCTGTTTTTCCACAGTTTTGAGTTGTCCCCGTTTGCTGTGGAGCTGGCTGTGAATAACGTGGGAGTAGCTGGCTGAAAGCCTTGTCTGGCGTGGCCTGTAGCGTTGTGATTGTTTTTTGATCAGGTGATTTGGCAGGAGCGTCAGGCGTGGTTGTCAACCTTTTTATAGTGGGCGCAGAGCAGGCAATTCGCTGTGTGCTGACCTGTGGATAAGTCTGTGATTAAACTCTGGAAAGACTGCGCTAGGCAGCGTAATTGCTGGCCTCGCGCAATCACTGCTGTGACTGTTCGGTCGTGCAAAATGCCCTGTCCCGCACATCTGTTACTTCAGGGTCAAGCAAAAAACTTTCTATTCACGCCGCAAAGCCTTGTGTGGCGCGGCTTTGCGCGTTTCCACTTGCCCCCGGAAACTGTGGAAGGGCTTGTGGATAACGTGCGCGCATATGGCTGCAGGCCACGGTGGCTGTGCCGTTGGTACGGTTGGTTGTTTTTTGTACAGCGCGTGGGTGTTGCCCGTGAATGCGGGGCCGGGCATGCTGGCTGCTGATTTTCTATTCCAAGGGCTGCCCCGGTGGCCGAAGCAAGGAGAACACGATGTCCAACACCCTGTTTATCACCGGCGCAACGTCCGGTTTTGGTGAAGCCTGCGCCCGTCGTTTTGCCGAGGCTGGCTGGAAACTGGTGCTGACCGGTCGTCGTGAAGAACGCCTCAACGCGCTGTGTGCCGAGTTGTCGAAGCAAACCGAGGTGCATGGCCTGGTACTCGATGTGCGGGATCGCAAGGCGATGGAGGAGGCGATTGCCAACCTGCCGCCATCGTTCGCCAAGCTGCGCGGACTTATCAACAACGCCGGCCTGGCGCTGGGTGTGGACCCTGCGCCGAAATGCGATCTGGATGATTGGGACACCATGGTCGACACCAACGTCAAAGGCCTGATGTACGCCACTCGTCTGCTGCTGCCGCGCCTGATCGCCCATGGCCGTGGCGCCGGCATCGTCAACCTTGGCTCCATCGCCGGTAACTATCCGTATCCGGGCAGCCACGTCTATGGCGCGACCAAGGCATTCGTTAAACAGTTCTCGCTGAACCTGCGTTGCGACTTGCAGGGGACGGGCGTGCGGGTCAGCAACATCGAGCCGGGGCTGTGCGAGAGCGAGTTCTCGCTGGTGCGCTTCGCGGGCGATCAGGAGCGCTACAACGCCACCTACGCCGGTGCCGAGCCGATCCAGCCGCAGGACATCGCCGAGACGATTTTCTGGGTGATGAATGCGCCTGCGCACATCAACATCAACAGTCTGGAGTTGATGCCGGTGAGCCAGACCTGGGCTGGGTTTGCGATCGAGCGTAACAAGGCTTAACACCGCGTTATGGCCATCGCTGGCAAGCCAGCTCCCACAAGTACCGAATCGTTCACAAGATTTGTGGACGCCGATAAACCTGTGGGAGCTGCGGTGCGACGATTCGACTTGCCAGCGATGAGGCCAGAACAGGCAATAAATCCCGATAAGGTAAACTCCCCTCGCAACAACCCAACCGCACCCTGCGGTTTTCAAGGTTTTTCGAGGAGTCAAAGTGAGTAACCGAGGTGAGCAGTCGCTGCTCAAACAATCGACCATCCTGATGTTCGCGGTGTCGATCGCCGGGATCGTCACCGGTTTTGTATCGGGTTCCCAATCCATCCTGTTCGATGGTTTTTTTTCGCTGATCGCCACGTTCATCAAAGTCCTGATGCTGATCACCGCCAGGTTGATCGCCAAGGAAAGCAATCACCGCTTCCAGTTCGGCTTCTGGCATCTGGAACCGATGGTGCTGCTGATCGAAGGCAGTTTCCTGCTGTTGATCGCCATCTATGCGTTTCTCAACGGTGTGTTCGGCATCATCAATGGCGGGCGCGAGATCGAGTTGGGTCTGGTGATCATCTATGCCGCAGTGTTTACCGTGGTTGAGTTTGGCTACTTCTTCTACGTGCGCCGGCGCAATCGCAAGCTTAAATCCACACTGATTCAGTTCGACAACATCAGTTGGCTGGTGGACGCGATGCTGTCGGTCGGCCTGTTGATCAGTTTTCTCGCGGCGCTGTTGCTCAAGTCCCAGGGCTATGGCGAGTGGGCAAGGTTTGTCGACCCGCTGATCCTGATCGTGCTGGCCCTGACCATGCTGCCACCGGCGTTCAAGATTCTCGGCCCGGCGTTGCGCGACGTGCTGGGGATCGCCCCGGACACGCTGGATGAACAGGTGCGTCAGGTGATGGAGGCGGCGAAAGTCGAGCATGGTTTCGATGATTACGTGTCCTACGTGCAGAAGCACGGGCGGGCGCGGTTTATCGAGATTCATGTGGTGCTGCCGGCGGACTATGCGCTGAGCAGTGTCGGCCAGCTGGATGTGTTGCGCGAGGATATTTCGGCGAAACTTGGCAAACCGGATGCGGCGCGGTGGTTGACCATCAGCTTCACGGGCGACAAGAAGTGGGTTGCTTGATGTAACCCGGTTCTCTGCTGAGAACACAGTTTGTGGCGAGGGGATTTATTCCCGATGGGCCGCGCTTTCTTCAGGGCCGCTTCGCGGCCCATCGGGGATAAATCCCCTCGCCACAATAGATCCCTTCATCACAGCAGATCTCATTTGCATGAGATCAGCGTAGGTATTCGGTAAGACCGCTGTAGCAAGTCGCAAGGTGATACGGCGTCGTCGACGGCATGTCCTTGCGGCTGACTTCACCCTGCTCATCACGACACTCATGCCAGCCACCCGCATGCAGGAAGCGCTGCTGTAGCGCCTGCAATTGGCGCAACACCGCGGCTTCGCTGTCGGGGCGCAACGTCAGGGCGCGCAGGTATTCAGCCTGAGCCCAGATCCGTTGAGTCGAATCTTTCGGGCGGCCGTCCAGTTCCAGATCAAGCATCGCCCGCACCGCGCCGGACGGCTGTTCGACGCCAAATTGCTCGGTAAACGCGAACGCCTTGTCCAGCGCTGCATGCAGTTTCGAGCCGCGCAGCAATGGCGACGATTCGAGCAGAAAATACCATTCGAACTGATGCCCCGGCTCGTACCAGTTATCCACAGCCCCCAGCGGTTTCTCCATCAACACGCCCTGTTGCGGGTCAACGAAGTGCTTGTGCATGGCTGTGCATAACTCGATCAGCAGCTGCTGCGTCGCGGCATCTTCGCGCACGGAAAGGGTGGCAAGAAACGCTTCGGCCAGGTGCATCAGCGGGTTTTGCAATGGGCCGGTTTGCAGGGTGATCCAGTCGCGCTCAAGGCAGGCTTCGTACAAGCCATCGCCCGTGGCAAAACGTCGGCCGATGACTTCCAGCGCGGCGTTCAGCGTCGATTCCACCAGCGGCTCACGGGACTTTTCCCAATAATGCGCGCAGGCGAACAGGATGAAGGCGTGGGTGTACAGATCCTTGCGCTGATCGAGCGGTTTGCCCTGTGCATCGATGCTGTAGAACCAGCCACCGTGCTCGGCGTCATGAAAGTGCCGTTGCAAGGAACGGAACAGCGCCGCCGCGCGTACTTCGGCGTTATCCACAACCCCGATCAGGCTGGAAAACAGATACAACTGCCGTGCGCAGGCCATCGCCCGATAGCGTTGCGGTGGCAGCGGTTGGTGGGCGGCGTCCAGCGCTTCGTAAGGCAGGGCCATGTCGGCATTCCATCCCGGGCCTTGCCACAGCGGCACGATCACGTTCAGAAAGTGCTGTTGCACATCGCTGAACAGGGCAGTCAATTCAGGCAGGGAGGCGGAGCGGGAAGCATGGGGCATTGGCGGACGTCGTCACGGCTGGGGCGATTGCGCGACATGGTAGCAGAGAGACCGACATTAGAGGCCCGGTGTCTGATCGGCCGTCATCGCTGGCAAGCCAGCTCCCACAGGGATCATTGGTGTTCACACAAAAGCCAGCTCCCACAGGGATCATTGGTGTTCACACAAAAGCCAGCTCCCACAGGGATCATTGGTGTTCACACAAAAGCCAGCACCCACAGGGATCTTTGGTGTTCACACAAAGGCCAGCTCCCACAGGGATCATTGGTGTTCACACAATTGTGGGCTCACTCAATAATCTGTGGGAGCTGGCTTGCCAGCGATGAGGCCGGTACAGGCGACAGCGATCAGCCTGCCAGCAACCAGGCACCGGTCACAGCCGAGGCAGCCCCTGCGAGGCGCACCAACGGTGCAGCCGCCTGAGGCAGGAAACGCACCACGCCATAACCGGCAGCATGCAATACAGCCGTGGCTGCCACAAAACCAGCGGCATACGCCCATGGGCTGGTCATCTCCGGCAATTCCAGGCCATGTGCCACGCCATGGAACAGCGCAAACACCGCCGTCGCCGCCACCGCCATCACCAGCGGCGGACGCACCGCCAGCGCTACGGCCAGGCCCAGCGCCAGTACCGACGCGGCAATCCCGCTTTCCAGTGCCGGCAATTCCAGCCCTTCAAAACCGAGCATGCCGCCGATCAGCATGGTGCCGACAAACGTGCACGGCAGCGCCCAGCGTGCTGCGCCTTGTTGCTGCGCCGCCCACAGACCGACAGCAACCATCGCCAGCAAATGGTCGAGGCCACCGATCGGATGGCTGATGCCGGCGATCAAACCGCTGTCGCCATGCCCAGGGTGAGCAAAGGCCAGTGCCGGGGTCAGCAGCAGCGCGACGGCGCCGAGAATACGATTGAGTGTCATGGATAAGCTTCCTTGTTGATAAATGAATCAGGCTGCGCTCAGCAAACCCTGGCGTTCGATGAAGGCAATGATGGCTTCCAGGCCCTGGCCGGTTTTCTGGTTGCTGAACACGAACGGCTTGCCGTTGCGCATGCGCTTGGTGTCGCTGTCCATCATTTCCAGCGAGGCACCCACCAGCGGCGCGAGGTCGATCTTGTTGATCACCAACAGGTCCGACTTGCAGATTCCGGGCCCACCCTTGCGTGGCAGCTTGTCGCCGGCCGAAACGTCGATCACGTAGATGGTCAGGTCGGACAGTTCCGGGCTGAATGTCGCCGAGAGGTTGTCGCCGCCCGACTCCACCAGAATCAGGTCCAGACCGGGAAAGCGGCGGTTCAGTTGATCGACCGCTTCCAGGTTGATCGAGGCGTCTTCACGGATGGCCGTGTGCGGGCAACCGCCGGTTTCCACACCGATGATGCGCTCCGGTGCCAGCGCTTCGTTACGCACCAGAAAGTCGGCATCTTCACGGGTGTAGATATCGTTGGTGACTACGGCGAGGTTGTAGCGCTCGCGCAGCGCCAGGCACAGGGCCAAGGTCAACGCGGTTTTGCCGGAACCGACCGGGCCGCCGATGCCGACGCGCAGAGGTTGTGTATTCATGGTTGTTTCTCCTAAGAGCGGAACAGGCGGCTGTACTGGCGCTCATGGGCCATGCACGCCAATGACAGACCGAACGCGGCACTGCCGATGTGTTCGGGATTGATTCGGGTGGCATCCTGCTGCGCTCGTTGCAGCAATGGCAGCAGTTCGCTGGTCAGTCGTTGCGCGGCTTGCTGGCCCAGCGGCAGGGTTTTCATCAGCACGGCGAGCTGGTTTTCCAGCCAGCTCCACAGCCACGCAGCAAGCGCGTCTTGCGGGCTGATGCCCCAGGCGCGCGCGGCCAGCGCCCAGCACAGGGCCAGATGCGGTTCGGTGCACTGCGCGAGAAAGTCACGGGCCGGCGTGTCGAGTTCGGGCAAGCCGTTGAGCAACTGCTGCAACGAATAACCCATCTGCCGGCTCTCCAAGTGCAACTCGCGAGTCTCGCGGCTGGCGCGGTGACTTTCGCAGAGGATCAGCAGCTCGGCCCATTGCTCGTCCGCCGCTGCTTGGCAATGCGCGAGCAACAGCGGCGCTTCAAAGCGCGACAGATTCAGCAACAACTGATCGCTGATCCAGCGGCGGGCGCTGTCCGGGTTGTTCACCCGGCCGTTATCCACCGCCATTTCCAGGCCTTGCGAATAGCTGTAGCCGCCAATCGGCAATTGCGGACTGGCCAGGCGCAGCAGCGCCCAGGCTGGGTTCATAAACGAACGCCGAACTGGTGCAGTTTCGGCGCGTAGTTGAAGTCTTCGTCGCCGTGTCGCGAATGGTGATGGCCGCCACCGTAGGCCCCGTGTTCCGGCTGGAACGGCGCTTCGATCGCTTCTACTTGCGCGCCAAGCTGTTCGAGCATGGCCTTGAGCACGTAGTCGTCGAGCAAACGCAGCCAGCCATCACCGACTTGCAGGGCGACATGACGGTTGCCCAAGTGATAGGCGGCGCGGGTCAGTTCGAAGGCGTTGGCGCAGGTGACGTGCAGCAATTGTTCGGGCCGGGCGCAGACGCGGACGATACGGCCGTCTTCGGCCTGTAGGCATTCGCCGTCATACAACGGTGGCTGACCGCGCTCCAAAAACAACCCGACGTCTTCGTTTTCGGCACTGAAACAGCGCAAACGGCTTTTGCTCCGGGCTTCGAAGGTCAGGTGCAACTCGGCGGCCCAGACGGGTTGAGGGTCGATTCTGCGATGAATCACCAGCATGGGGAAAGCTTCCAGCAGTGGACAATACTCAGGCTAGAGCAAGGGGCTTGCCAATCGGACGAGATGTAGGAAATCCCTGTCGGAGCGTAGTGGATGTTTCAAGATGTTGCGGGATTCTGAGAGGTTTTGGTGCATGAAGTTTTTTACATGCACCAAATAGAGGCCGAGACGCTGCGCCTTTGTAGGAGTGAGCCTGCTCGCGATAGCGCTCTTCAGTCAGCAAATATTTGGCTGAGAGAGCGCTATCGCGAGCAGGCTCACTCCTACAGGGGATTTGTGGTGTTGCGGGAAGAGGGGGTGCTACTCGGTACTGCCCAGCCCTTGCCAGTGCTTGAGCCCGATAAAGATGAAGCGCAGTTGCTGGGTAATCTTCGCCTGCGGCGTCAGATGTTCAGGCAACGCTTCGGCGGGCGGATCGATGATGTCCGGCAAAGTGGCAAACACCGATTTGACGATCAGGTCAGCCATCACGCTCAGCCCGGCAGCATCCAGATGCTGCAGCTTGGGCATCAACGTCAGATCCGCCGCCAGGTCGGCGCTGATGTTCTCGCGTAAACGGCCAATGGCCTGACGCACCGGCAGCGAGCCGCCATATTGCTCGCGAGCGAGAAACAGGAACTGCGAACGGTTGGCGTTGACCACATCAAGAAAAATCCGCACCGACGCATCGATAATGCCGCCCATGACGAATTCGTTATGGCGCACCAGGCGAATGGTTTCGCGGAAGGTCTGACCGACTTCGCTGACCAGCACCAGACCGAGTTCATCCATATCGGCAAAATGTCGGTAGAAACCGGTGGGCACGATGCCGGCGGTCTTGGTCACTTCGCGCAGGCTCAGGCTGCCGAAACCTCGGCCGCTTTCCATCAAATGGCGGGCAGCGTCCATCAGGGCGTTGCGGGTCTGTTGTTTCTGTTCGGCGCGGGGCAGCATCGCAGGTGTGTTCTTCGGCAAGACAAGCGCCGCACTCTAGCAAATCGGCTTAATCGGCGTCGAACGGCAGCGGGGAGATGCAGTGGGGACAGGGCGACTTCTTATTGACTGCGGCTGAAAAGGCAAAAGCCCAATCCGGGGATTGGGCTTTTTTTCAGGGCCGCCATGGGCTTAGCTCACAGCGCTGTTGCGTTCGATTACACGGTCACCACCACCTTCGGCGAGCTGACCTTGAGGCGTCTTGTCGTAACCGTCTTCGACCAGGCCTTTCTCTTTCAAACGATCGTTACCACCTTCGGCAACCGATTGACCTTGTGGAGTCTTGTCATAGCCGTCTTCAACCAGGCCTTTTTCTTCCAGGCGGTTGCGACCGTTCTCGGCAAGTTGACCTTGTGGGGTCTTGTCGTAGCCATCTTCAGCCAAGGTCTGACCTTGTGGGGTGCGGTCATAGCCGTCTTCGGCGAGGGTCTGGCTGAACACCGAGTGGCTGTCCTTGACTTGCGGCGTGGCTTGATCGGCAGCAGGAAGAGCGAAAGCAGTGCTGGCTAGCATCGACAGTGTAAGGCTGAGCAGTAATTGGCGTTTCATGATGGGTTGCTCCTTGGGAGGGCGATAAAGTGGGTACGAGGGCAATGCTACTCTCGATAAGTCGATATAAAAGTTCATAAACGCAATGGTAATAATCAACAGAATTGATTGTTCTGCGGGGAGGCTCTAGCTCGGGCCTTTCAGAGGAGGGCTTTTGCACCGCTGTGGGTATTTTCGACCCACTCACGCCTCGCAAAAGTGCGGGGCGAGGTAACGCTGTTCGACCGATTGGTCAGATTTCGCGCGGCTTTTTGCGCCCGAATCTGTCTTTTGATTAAACCTGCGGGCCTTTTGCCAGTCACAGGTTTCATAGGGGCCGCTTTGGCCCGCCGTTTCAGCTGTGCGCCGGGTTTTCGGCGTGCGGTCGTGATCAGGAGTTTTGTGCATGACGCGCACTGGAAAAATCTTCAGCTGGACCTTCGCCACCCTTGTATTGCTCTTGGCCGTGCTGGTGTTGGTCATCGTGTTCTTCGACTGGAACCGGATCAAACCGCCGCTCAACGCCAAAGTCTCGGAAGAGCTGCACCGACCGTTTGCCATCAACGGCAACCTCGCGGTGATCTGGCAGCGCGAGCCGGATGAGGGCGGCTGGCGTGCCTGGGTGCCGTGGCCGCATGTGGTCGCCGAGGATTTGAGCCTGGGCAATCCGGACTGGTCGAAAAAGCCGCAGATGGTCACGCTCAAGCGCGTCGAACTGCGCATTTCGCCGCTGGCGCTGTTGGCGCAACGGGTAGTGATTCCGCGGATCGATCTGACCGAACCCAACGCCGAGTTGCAGCGTCTGGCCGATGGCCGCGCGAACTGGACGTTCAAGTTCGACCCCAAGGATCCGAATGCCGAACCGTCAAACTGGGTCGTCGATATTGGCGCGATCAAGTTCGACAAAGGTCACGTCACGCTTGATGACCAGACCCTCAAGACCAATCTGGATGTGCTGATCGATCCGCTGGGCAAGCCGATTCCATTCAGCGAAATCGTCGGTGACAAAGCAGCGAAAACCGCGCAGGAAAAGGGTGCTGCACCGCAGGACTATGCCTTCGCGGTGAAAGTAAAAGGTCAGTATCACGGCCAGAATCTCACCGGCCAGGGCAAGCTCGGCGGGCTGCTCGCCTTGCAGGACGCGAGCAAACCGTTCCCGCTCCAGGCCCAGGCGAAGATCGGCGACACCAGCATCGAACTGGCCGGCACCCTGACTGATCCGCTCAACCTCGGCGCCCTCGACCTGCGTCTGAAACTCGCCGGCGCCAGCCTCGGCAATCTTTATCCGTTGACCGGCGTGACCCTGCCGGACACGCCGCCGTATGCCACCGACGGCCACTTGATTGCCAAACTGCACGACGCTGGCGGCGCGAATTTCACCTATGAAAAATTCAACGGCAAGATCGGCGGCAGCGACATCCATGGCGACCTCAACTATGTCGCCAGTCAGCCACGGCCCAAACTCAGCGGGGCGCTGCTGTCCAATCAACTGCTGTTCGCCGACCTCGCGCCGCTGATTGGCGCCGACTCCAACGACAAGCAAAAGGCTCGCGGCGGCGAGAGCAAGCAACCGACGGACAAAGTGCTGCCAGTGGAGGAGTTCAAGACCGACCGCTGGCGCGCAATGGACGCCGACGTCGAATTCACCGGCAAGCGCATCGTTCACAGTGAAAAGCTGCCCTTCACTGACCTCTATACCCACCTGAAACTCAATGATGGCGAGCTCAGCCTCGAACCGCTGCGCTTCGGCGTGGCCGGTGGCAATCTCGATGCGCAGATTCGCCTGAACGGTCGTACCGAGCCACTGGAAGGCCGCGCCAAACTGACCGCGCGCGGGTTCAAGCTCAAGCAGCTATTCCCGACCTTCGAACCGATGAAAACCAGTTTCGGTGAGCTGAATGGCGACGCCGATATTACTGGTCGCGGTAATTCGGTGGCGAAGCTGCTGGGCGGGGCCAACGGCAATCTGAAGATGCTGATCAATGATGGCGCGATCAGCCGTGAACTGATGGAACTGGCCGGACTTAACGTCGGCAACTATGTGGTCGGCAAGATCTTTGGCGACAAGGAAGTGAAGATCAACTGTGCGGCGGCTGACTTCGACATCAAGACTGGTCTTGCGACTACGCGGCTGTTCGTCTTCGATACCGAGAACGCGATTATCTATATCGATGGCACGGCAAACATGGCCACCGAGCAACTCGATCTGACGGTGACGCCGGAATCCAAGGGCTGGCGTTTGATCTCCTTGCGTTCGCCGTTGTACGTGCGTGGCAAGTTCATCAAACCGGATGCGGGGGTCAAGGCTGTGCCGTTGTTGCTGCGTGGGGCCGGGATGGTCGCGCTGGGGGTGATTGCGGCACCCGCGGCAGGATTGCTGGCGCTGGTCGCACCGAGTGGTGGCGAGCCGAATCAATGTGCGCCGTTGCTGGAACAGATGAAGGCGGGCAAGGCACCAGTGACCGTCAAGCCAACGAAGTAACGCTTCAGCCTGGTAACTCTTCAGCGCCTGTCAGGACGCCATCGCGGGCAAGCCCGCTCCCACAGGTACAGCGCAATCCTGTGGGAGCGGGCTTGCCCGCGATGGCAATGTCGAAGGTTTACAGGTCTTTCAGGATGTCGGCCATGTCATCGGCATGCTCTTCTTCCTGCGCGAGGATGTCTTCGAAGATGCGCCGAGTGGTCGGGTCCTTTTCGCCGATGTACTGAATGATCTCGCGGTAGCTGTCGATGGCGATCCGCTCGGCCACCAGATCTTCGTAGACCATTTCCTTCAAGCTGTTCCCGGCGACATATTGCGCGTGGGACAGCTTCGACAACAGGTCAGGGTTGAACTCCGGCTCGCCGCCCAATTGCACGATGCGCTCGGCCAGACGGTCGGCGTGTTGTGATTCCTGGATAGCATGTTCGAGAAACTCGTCGGCGGCCGTGCTGGCTTTCAGACCGCTGGCCATGAAGTAGTGACGTTTGTAGCGCAAGACGCAGACCAGTTCAGTGGCCAGCGATTCATTGAGCAGGCGCAGCACCTCTTCACGGTTGGCGCTGTAGCTTTCCGTCACCGCGCCGTTTTCCACGTGTTGCCGTGCGCGCTCGCGCAGGGTTTGAACATCAGACAAATGCAGGTCGCTCATTTCAGTCTCCTGGAGGCTAATCCGATTGGCGTCACGTTCTACGGACGTAATCGCCTACCCAGGTTGTGAGTCATGCGCGCGGCAAAAAGTTTTATGCAATTTGTTGCGGTCTCGGCGTCAGCCCTGACAAAACCGCCTCCTCCTGCAACCACGCAAAAAAAGCGCGTACCGGCGGATGCCGCTCCCGCCCCGGCACACACAACGCGCTATAGCCCGCGCCATCGACCTGAACATCACCTTTGTAAGGCACCAGCAAACCACTGGCGACGCTCTCCGACAGCAGAATATTGCTCGCCAACACCAGCCCCTGCCCGGCAATCGCCGCTTGCAGCGCGTAGTGTTCCTCATCGTATTCACGAACCGCCGGATGCTGGTGCAGCCAGTTCTCGCCGGACTTCGCGCACCAGGCTTCCCAGCCATGGGCGTACAGCTTCGAGTTGTGCCAGCGCACGCTGATCAGCGTCGGCGTGCGCCGGGCGGCCAGCGCTACTTGCTCCGGCGAGCCGTAGACGCCGAAGGATTCGTCGAACAGGCACAAGCCATACAGGTTCGGATAATCGTCGAGGCTATAGCGCAGCACCAGATCGACGCTGGCGTCCTGATGCAGATCGATGACTTCGCAGTGCGTATCCAGACGCACATTGATGGCCGGGTGTTTCGCATAAAAGCGGCCGAGGCGCGGCACCAGCCACAGCGCGGCGAACGCGGCGGTGGTCGACAGCGTCAGGCTGCTGGCGCTGCGTTGCGGGCGCAGGGTGTCGACGCTTTGCGCCACTTCGAGAAAGGCGCCGTGCAGGCTGCGGAACAGGCGTTCGCCACCTTCGGTCAGGCGCACCTGACGCGGCATACGTTCGAACAGAGCGACGCCGAGCCAGTCCTCCAGCGCACGGATCTGATGGGAGATCGCTGTCGGCGTCACCGCCAGTTCTTCAGCGGCGGCCTTGAAACTCAGCAGGCGCGAAGCAGATTCGAACGCGCGCAGGGCGGTCAGCGGCAACGAGGCGAACATTGAACACTCCATGGATGAAATGGATTCATCCCGACTGATTTTTGCTCATTTGAGACGGATGCGAGTGCGCTGCAATCTGTAGCCATACAGCAACCAAAGTCTAGTTCCAAGGAGCTTCAGATGAGCAAGATTCTTGTAATCCATGCCAGTCCTCGCGGGGAACGTTCGCACTCGCGACGTCTGGCGGAAGGTTTTCTCGGTGCCTGGCAATTGCGTCATCCGCAGTCGCAGGTGACCCGACGCGAAGTCGGCCGCGCACTGATTCCAGCGGTCAACGAAGCCTTCGTTGCGGCGGCGTTTTATCCACAGCCTGAGGCGCGGCCGCTGTCGATGCAGGCCGATCTGGCGCTGAGTGATCAACTGGTCGGCGAATTGCTCGATCACGACCTGCTGCTGATTTCCACGCCGATGTACAACTTCAGCGTGCCCAGTGGCCTCAAGGCCTGGGTCGATCAGATCGTGCGGCTGGGCCTGACCTTCGATCACACGCTGGACAACGGTGTCGCTCAGTACACGCCGCTGTTGCAGGGCAAGAAAGCCTTGATCGTCACCAGTCGTGGCGGTTTCGGTTTCGGCCCGGGCGGCGAGCTGGAGGCGCTCAACCATGCCGATCCATGGTTGCGCACCGCCCTGGGTTTCGTCGGCATCAACGACGTCAGCGTAGTCGCCGCCGAGGGTGAAGAGTCTGCCGAGCGCACCTTCGCGGTGTCGGTGGCCGAGGCCGAGCAGCGCTTGCTCGACCTGGCCCGGGAGTTCTAGGTGGCCTGGTTGTTCCTGCTGATCGCGGCGGGGTTTGAGGTGACTTTTGCGATGGGCATGAAGTACGCCGAAGGCTTCACTCGGCTGTGGCCTTCGTTGATCACGCTGATCGCGGCGGTCGGCGGGATCGGGTTCCTGACCCTGGCCATGCGTGATTTGCCAGTGAGCATCGCCTATCCGATCTGGACCGCCATCGGTTCGTTGGGCACGGTGTTTCTCGGTTTTGTCCTGCTTGGCGAGAGCCTGACGCTGGTCAAACTGCTGTCGGTCGGCCTGATTGTGGCGGGAGTGGTGGGGCTGAAGTAGGCTGCTCATCGAGTTGTCATCATCAGCAAGGATGCTTGGCGGGCGTTTTGCACGCCTTGCAGCCACTCACTGATCACAAGGATGTCCGCCCATGTCGACGCGTTATCCACTGGTGCTGGTGCCGGGCATGCTCGGGTTTATCCGGCTGATCATTTATCCGTACTGGTACGGGATCATCAAGGCGTTGCGCCGGGGTGGGGCGACGGTGATTGCCGTGCAGGTGTCGCCGCTGCATTCGACCGAGGTGCGCGGCGAGCAATTGCTGGCGCGGATCGATGAAATCCTGCGCGAAACCGGCGCCGCGAAGGTCAATCTGTTTGGTCACAGTCAGGGTTCTCTCACCGCCCGTTACGCCGCCGCGAAACGCCCTGATCTAGTGGCCTCGGTGACTTCGGTGGCCGGGCCCAACCATGGTTCGGAACTGGCCGACTATCTGCAGAAACACTATCCGGCGGACACGGCCAAGGGGCGCATCCTTGAAGCGCTGTTGCGCTTGGTCGGCTGGCTGATGGCTTTGCTGGAAACCGGATATCACGGGCCGAAACTGCCGGTGGATATCCACGCTTCGCACCAGTCGCTGACCACCGAGGGCGTGGCGCTGTTCAATCAGCGTTATCCACAGGGCTTGCCGCAAACGTGGGGCGGGCACGGGCCGGAGGAGGTCAACGGCGTGCGTTATTACTCATGGTCGGGAACGTTGCAGCCGGGCAAGACTGATCGCGGCGGCAACTTGTTTGACGGGACCAATCGCAGCTGTCGTTTGTTCGCGAAAACCTTTGTGCGGGAAACGGGGCAGTCTGACGGGATGGTCGGGCGTTATAGCTCGCATCTTGGGACGGTGATTGGCGATGACTATCCGCTGGATCATTTCGACATCATCAATCAGTCGCTGGGATTGGTTGGCAAGGGCGCCGATCCGGTGCGGCTGTTTGTCGAGCATGCGGCGCGGCTCAAGGCTGCCGGGCTGTAAATGGCTTTTGTGGTGAGGGGATTTATCCCCGATGGGGCGCGCAGCGGCCCCAAACAAGCGGGGCTGCTACGCAACCCATCGGGGATAAATCCCCTCACCACAGGGCCAGGTCAGGCAACGCTGAGTTTTCGCCCCAACACGGTGGTCCAGCGCTCGGAAAGAATCACCCCGCCCAAGGTCAGCAAGCCACCGACCAAGTGATACATCGCCAGTTGTTCTTTAAGCACCACCGCCGCAATCAGCGCCGTGATCAACGGCAGCAAGTTAAAGAACAGCGTCGTGCGGCTCGGCCCCAGACGCTGCACAGCCTGCATCCACGCCAGCGGTGCAACCATCGAAGCCAACAGGCACGCGTACAGCACCAGCGGAATGTTCTGCAGCGTCAGTCCGGTTTTCGGTGAAGTGGCGTACAGCGGAAACAACACCACAATCGCCACCAGCACCTGCAAATACAGCAACACCAGCGGCGGTAGACGCAGCTGCCATTTTTTCAGCAAGGTGCTGTAGATCGCGTAGGCCAGGGTCGCGATCAGCATCATCGCGTCACCCATATTCACCCCGTGCTGCAACAACGCACTGAGACTGCCGGACGACACCACCACCAGCACGCCGGCAAACGACAGCACCGCCCCAAACAACGCGCCCGCTGTCAGGCGCTGACCGAGGCTGATGATCGCCATGGCCAACGACATCAACGGCATCAGCGAGAGGATGATGCCCATGTTGGTCGCAGTGGTCAGGGTCGCAGCGAAGTAGGCGAGGCTTTGATACACCGCCATGCCGAGTACGCCGAGGATGAAAATCTTGCCAAGGTTCGGGCGAATATGCGGCCAGTGCGCGATAACCGCTTTAAGCATGAAGGGCGTGAATAGCAGGCCGGCGAGCAGCCAGCGGTAGAAACCGATCTCGGCCGGGAAAATCGCCCCGACCGCGAGTTTGTTGATCACGGTATTGCCGGCCCAGATAAAGATCGCCAGCAGAGGAAACGCGTATTGCATGAGTTTGAAACCAGTACGTTGATGAAGCGTGATTATCCCTTGTCTGGATGCAGGCCTATACTTCGAACCGGACAACCTGCCTCTGAAACCGGACAGCATGAACAGTAAACACATCGATCTGCTGGATTTCAGCGAACTACCGTCGACGGTGTACTTCCGTTACGCCGATTTCAACGCCCACGAATTCGCCGCGCCGCATCGCCATCCGTGGGGCACGCTGGAGTATGCGGCCCACGGCGTGTTGCACATGGATGTCGACGGCAGTCGCTTCATGTCGCCGCCGCAATACGCGGTGTGGGTGCCGCCGCAGGTCGAGCACAGTTTCTATAGCCATCAACCGGTCAACTATCGGGCGGTGTGTCTTGATCCCAAGGTCTGTGCCGAGTTGCCCCAGCGTGCCTGCACCCTGGCGATCAGCGACATCCTCAAGGCAATTCTCAAGGACTTCGCCGCCCGTGACGTGAAGATTCCCGAACTCGATGCCGACCAGCGTCTGGCCCAAGTGTTGGTCGATCAACTGCAACAGGCCCGCGTGCATGAGTGCTATCTGCCCTATGCGAGCAGCCCCGGTCTGCTGACGATCCTCGAAACCTTGCAGGCCGAGCCTGGCAACAATCAGCCGCTGGCGCACTGGGCGATGCAGGTGCATGTCAGCGAGCGCACGCTGGCACGGCAGTTTGTGCGTGAACTGGGGATGAGTTTTGGCGAGTGGCGCCAGCGTCTGCGTTATCTCGCCGCGATCGAAGCGCTGGAAACTTCCCGCAGCGTGCAGGAAATCGCTTTCGACCTTGGCTACAGCAGTGGCTCGGCGTTTATCGCCATGTTTGCCCGTCAGGCCGGATGCACGCCGGAGCAGTACCGCCGCAGCCACCTCGAAGGCAGGAAGATGTAACAGGATTTGGCTACACTCCTGCAGAGGCCGCCTCCATCGATGCGGCGACAAGGAGAAAACTCCATGAAGATGTTGCGTGTCCCTTTGTTGATGATTGGTTTGCTCCTGTGTTCTCAGGGTTTCGCCGCCACGGCGCAACAGAACAAGATGACCACCTGCAATGCTGATGCGACCGCCAAAAGCCTCAAGGGCGATGAGCGCAAAACCTTCATGAGCACCTGCCTGAAAGCGGCGCCAGCGGCCAACGACGCCAAGGTCCTGACCCCACAGCAGGAAAAGATGAAAACCTGTAACGCCGATGCGAAAACCAAAGCCCTGACCGGCGATGCGCGCAAGACGTTCATGAGTGATTGCCTGAAGAAAAAATAATCACTCTGGTCCTGTGGCGTCTGGGCTGGCCCCATCGCGGGCAAGCCCGCTCCCACAGGGTTTCGGTTGGGCCACAAAATTTTGTGTACGACCCTTAACCTGTGGGAGCTGGCTTGCCAGCGATGGGGCCCGTGGGGTTGGCCCGCATATTTCTAGTGCTCACCCCGGATCGCTGGCAGACTGCCAATCCTTTTACGCCGTTCGTTTTGAGGCTGTATGCCAACGTTTTCTGAGCGTCATGTAGTGTTCTGGGTCAGTTGCATCATCATTTTCGGCGGTTTGCTGCTGGTGCTGCCGCTGCGCTTGTTGCCCAGTCTGTTGGCCGGGTTGCTGGTGTTCGAGCTGGTCAACATGCTCACCCCACAACTGCAACGCCTGATCGAAGGGCGTCGCGCGCGTTGGCTGGCGGTAGCGTTGCTGGGCACGCTGGTGGTCAGCGTGCTGGCGCTGATCTTTGCCGGGGCGATCAGTTTCCTTCTGCACGAGGCGGAAAATCCCGGGGCTTCGCTCGACAAATTCATGGGCGTGGTCGATCGCGCACGCGGTCAGTTGCCGCCGTTCATTGACGCCTATCTGCCGGCCAGCGCCGCCGAATTTCGCGTCGCGATTGGCGAATGGGCGAGCAAGCACCTGGCCGACCTGCAACTGGTGGGCAAGGACGCGGCGCACATGTTTGTGACGTTGCTGATCGGTATGGTGCTCGGCGCGATCATCGCGTTGCAGCGGGTGCCGGACGTCACCAAGCGTAAACCGCTGGCCGCTGCGCTGTTCGACCGTCTGCACCTGCTGGTGCAAGCATTTCGCAATATTGTTTTCGCGCAAATCAAGATCTCCCTGCTCAATACCGTTTTCACCGGGATCTTCCTCGCGGTGATCCTGCCGATGTTCGGCATCAAGCTGCCGCTGACCAAGACCCTGATCGTGCTGACCTTCCTGCTGGGTCTGTTGCCGGTGATCGGCAACCTGATGTCGAACACGCTGATCACCATCGTCGGCCTGTCGCTGTCGATCTGGGTGGCGCTTGCCGCACTGGGCTATCTGATTTTTATCCACAAGCTCGAATACTTCCTCAACGCGCGCATTGTCGGCGGGCAGATCAGTGCCAAGTCGTGGGAGTTGCTGCTGGCGATGCTTGTGTTCGAGGCCGCGTTCGGCCTGCCGGGGGTGGTGGCGGGACCGATTTATTACGCGTATCTGAAGAGTGAGTTGAAGCTGGGCGGGATGGTTTGAACCGGTAGAGCTGTGTTGTCTGAACTGATGCTATCGCTGGCAAGCCAGCTCCCACAGGTTATGCGCCGCTTTTGAGTGCAGTATCAATTCTGTGGGAGCTGGCTTGCCAGCGATAGGCTCAACGCGGTCTCGGATCAGTTCATGGAGCCGTAGCGTTTCATCGCTTCAATCGCCAAGCCGCTGCCGATGCTGCCGAAGATATTCCCTTCAACATGCCGCGCATTCGGCAGCATCGCCGAAACGCTGTTGCGCAGCGCCGGAATCCCGCTCGAACCGCCGGTGAAGAACACCGTATCGACCTGTTCCACCGCCACGCCGGCATCGTTCAGCAACTGCGTGACGCTGCCGCGCACTCGCTCCAGCAGCGCATCGATGGCCGATTCAAACAGCGCCCGAGTCAGTTCCACGCTCAACCCGGCCTCGATCCGGTCCAGCGGCACATGACGGCTGTCGGTGTGGGTCAGCTGGATCTTGGTTTCTTCGACTTCCATCGCCAGCCAGTGCCCGGCGCGCTGTTCGATCAACTTGAACAGGCGATCAATGCCGCCAGTGTCCTCGATGTCGTAGCGCATGCTGCCCAGCGCCAGGCTGGATTTCTGCGAGTACACCGAGTTGATTGTGTGCCAGGTCGCCAGGTTCATGTGGTGGCTGGTCGGCATGTAGGCGCCGCTCTTCATGCGGCTGCCGTAGCCGAACAGTGGCATCAGGCCTTGCAGGCTCAGTTGTTTATCGAAGTCGGTCCCGCCGATGTGCACGCCGCCGGTGGCGAGGATGTCGTCGTGACGGTTATCGAGACCACGACGCTCGGGCGACAGGCGCACCAGCGAGAAGTCGGACGTACCACCGCCGATGTCGACGATCAGTACCAGCTCTTCCTTTTCGATGGTCGACTCGTAGTCGAAGGCTGCCGCAATCGGTTCGTACTGGAACGACACCTCTTTGAAACCGATCTTCTTCGCCACATCGACCAAGGTGTCTTCGGCTTCCTGGTCAGCCAGCGGATCGTCATCGACGAAGAACACCGGGCGGCCGAGCACTACTTGTTCGAATTCCCGACCGGCGGCCGTTTCGGCGCGGCTCTTCAACTGGCCGATAAACAGGCCGAGCAAGTCCTTGAACGGCATCGCCGTGCCGAGCACGCTGGTGTCGTGCTTGATCAGCTTGGAACCGAGCAGGCTCTTCAACGAGCGCATCAGGCGGCCTTCGTAGCCTTCCAGGTACTCGTGCAGCGCCAGACGACCGTACACCGGGCGGCGTTCCTCGATGTTGAAGAAGACCACCGACGGCAGAGTGATCTTGTCGTCTTCCAGCGCGATCATCGTTTCCATGCCGGGGCGCAGCCAGCCGACGGTGGAGTTGGACGTGCCGAAGTCGATGCCGCAGGCACGGGCTGGAGAGGCGTCTTTCATGTCTTTCGGTTCCGGTCAAAAAAACGGCCGCGCAGTGTATGTCAGTGCGCGGCAGAATCGAAGGCCGGTCATCAGCTATTTCGCGACTAGACTGGGTTGAAAGTCCAGGCTTTGCCCCAAACTTGCTGGCATGGGCCGGCAGAACCACCGGCGGTCGCAAGAACCGCCGTCCACTGCCGATAAACTTCTGCTGCGCCACCCGGTCACAAACTTGAGATCGGTCAACCTGGCACGCGCGAATCGGCGCATGCTGGCATCGGCGCGAAATCGATAACGGATGGTGATTCCTTCAATGGACTTCAAAGACTATTACAAGATACTCGGCGTGGAGCCGACGGCTGACGATAAGGCAATCAAGGCTGCCTATCGCAAGCTGGCGCGCAAATACCACCCCGATGTCAGCAAGGAAAAAGACGCCGAGGCCAAGTTCAAGGATGCCTCGGAGGCCTATGAAGCGCTGAAAAGCGCCGACAAACGCGCCGAATACGACGAACTGCGCCGCTACGGCCAGCACGGTCAACCGTTTCAGGGCCCACCGGGCTGGCAGAGCCGTGGCGGTTTTGGCGGCGGCGGTGGCGACACCGGTGACTTCTCGGACTTCTTCAGTTCGATCTTCGGCAATCGCGGCCCCGGTTTCGGTGGCGGTGAAGGTCGGCAACAACGCAGTACAGGGCGCCGAGGGCAAGACGTGGAAATGGAACTGCCAATCTTCCTCGAAGAGACGCTGTCGAACGAGTCGAAGAAGGTCACCTTCCAGGTGCCGCAATACAACGCCAACGGCCAGCACGTCAGCAACACCAGCAAGAGCCTGAACGTGAAGATCCCGGCGGGCGTGACCGACGGCGAGCGCATTCGCCTCAAGGGCCAGGGCGCACCGGGCGTCGGTGGCGGGGCGAATGGCGATCTGTACCTGACCATCCGTTTCGCGCCACACCCGAAATTCGATGTCGAAGGCGAGAACCTGATCATCACGCTGCCGCTGGCACCGTGGGAGCTGGCGCTGGGCGCTGAAGTGGCCGTACCGACCCTGACCGGCAAGATCAACCTCAAGGTCCCGGCCGGCAGCCAGAATGGCCAGCGCATGCGCGCCAAGGGTCATGGTCTGAAAAACAAGGCGGGTGAACGCGGATACCTGTTCGTGCAGCTCAAGGCCGTGATGCCGAAAGCGTCCGACGATGAGGTCAAGGCGCTGTGGCAGGAACTGGCGAAGAAAGCCGCCTTCAATCCGCGAGAGAACTTCTGAATCCGACGACGGAGTAGCCCATCATGAGCAGCCCCCTGATCGTTCAACTGGACATGGCAGAATTCTGTGAGGCGGCCGATTTGTCGGACGTCTACGTGATCGAAATCGTCGAACACGGCATCCTCGAACCTCAGGGCAAGCAGCCCCGGGAATGGCGTTTCACCGATTACGAACTGGCCCTGGCCAAGCGCGCCGCGAAGCTGCGGCGCGATCTGGACCTGGAGTGGGAAGGCGTCGCTCTCGCGCTGGATCTGCTCGAAGAGGTGCGCGAACTGCGTGCCGAGAACCGCATGTTGCGCCAGCGTCTGGGGCGGTTGGTGGGCGAGTAGGTTGTCTGAAGGTTTTGTGGGGCTGATCTGGCCTCATCGCTGGCAAGCCAGCTCCCACAAGTCCTGCGTCGAGTTTAAATCCCTGTTTCAACTCCAAACCCTGTGGGAGCTGGCTTGCCACCGATGAACGAAAACGCGGTGTAATTGATAGACAAGCAAAAGGCCCCGAAGGGCCTTTTTTGTTGTCAGAACAAAAAGTACCGCTGCGCCATCGGCAGCACATCTGCCGGCTCACACCACAGCAACACGCCGTCTGCCTTGACCTGATAAGTCTGCGGATCAACATCAATGTTCGGCAGATAGTCGTTGTGGATCAGGTCGGTTTTCTGCACCTCGCGGCAACCTTTGACCACGGCGATTTTCTTCTTCAGCCCCAGAGCTTGCGGCAATCCGGCTTCCTGCGCCGCTTGGCTGATGAAGGTCAGGCTGGTCGCATGCAACGAGCCACCATAGCTGGCGAACATCGGGCGGTAATGCACCGGTTGCGGCGTCGGAATCGAGGCATTGGCGTCACCCATCAAGCTCGCCGCAATGGCGCCGCCCTTGAGAATCAACGTCGGCTTCACGCCAAAAAACGCCGGACGCCAGAGCACCAGATCCGCCCATTTGCCCACTTCGATCGAACCGACTTCATGGCTGATGCCGTGGGTGATGGCCGGGTTGATCGTGTATTTGGCGATGTAGCGTTTGGCGCGGAAGTTGTCGTTGCCTTCGCCGTCCTGTGGTAGCGGGCCGCACTGCTTTTTCATCTTGTCGGCGGTCTGCCAGGTGCGCGTGATGACTTCGCCGACGCGGCCCATGGCCTGGCTGTCGGAGCTGATCATCGAGAAGGCGCCGAGGGTGGTCTCGACAAAGCCGGATTCGTTGAGGGTGTCGGTGTGGATCGCCACCTGCACGTCGTACTGGTCGGCGACGCTCAGGCAGTTGTCGATGCTCGCCGGCGTGGTGCCCCAGTCTTCGTGCAGCTTGAGGCCGATGGCGCCGGCCTTGACCTGCTCGATCAACGGCTCCGGCAGACTGGCGTTGCCCTTGCCGGTGAGGCCGATGTTCATCGGGAAGGCATCGGCGGCCTGCAGCATGCGCGCCAGGTGCCATGGGCCGGAAGTGCACGTGGTGGCGTTGGTGCCGGTGGCCGGTCCGGTGCCGCCGCCGATCATGGTGGTGACGCCGCTCATCAGCGCTTCTTCGATCTGCTGCGGGCAGATGAAGTGGATGTGCGTGTCGATGCCGCCGGCGGTGAGGATCATGCCTTCACCGGCGATCACTTCGGTGCCGGCGCCAATGGCGATGGTCACGTTCGGCTGCACGTCCGGATTACCGGCCTTGCCGATGGCGGCGATGCGCCCGTCCTTGAGACCGACGTCGGCTTTGACGATGCCCCAGTGGTCGATGATCAAAGCGTTGGTGATCAGCGTGTCGACGACTTCGGCGGCCAGCAACTGGCTTTGGCCCTGACCGTCGCGGATCACTTTGCCGCCGCCGAATTTCACTTCTTCGCCGTAGGTGGTGAAGTCTTTTTCAACTTCGATCCACAGTTCGGTGTCGGCCAGGCGCACCTTGTCGCCGACGGTGGGGCCGAACATGTCGGCGTAGGCCTGTTTAGAAATCTTCATGTGCTTGCCTTGGGATTCAATTGGATTTGAGATCGCTCGCATAGCTCGCTTTCGCGAGCAGGCTCGCTCCTACAGGGGATCGCGGTCTCATGTAGGAGTGAGCCTGCTCGCGATGGCTTTCTTGCAGTCACCCGATGATTTAGAGATCACCCATAACCCGCCCGGCAAAGCCGAACACCCGCCGATACCCGGCGTAATCGACCAGTTCCACCTCGCGGCTCTGCCCCGGTTCAAAGCGCACCGCCGTGCCCGCCGGAATGTTCAGGCGCATGCCGCGACTGGCCGCGCGATCAAAGGTCAGCGCGTCGTTGGTTTCGAAAAAGTGAAAGTGCGAGCCGACCTGGATCGGCCGGTCGCCGCTGTTGGCGACTTTCAGGCTGACGGTGCGGCGGCCGACATTGAGCTCGATGTCGCCGGGCTGGATCTGATACTCGCCAGGAATCATCACTGGGCTCCTTGCAGAATCTTGTAATAGAGGGCGGTCGGTCGATACGTGCCATTCGGGTCGCAGGCGTAATCGGGGATTTCCCCGGCGCGGGTGTAACCCAGGGCCTTGTAGAAATCTTCAGCCGGCGAACCCGCTTCTGTGTCGAGATAGAGCATGCCGCGCTTGTGCTTGGGGGCTTCCTGCTCCAGCGCCTGCATCAGTTGCTGACCGAGACCGCGACGCCGGGCGTGTTCACGCACCAGCAGTTTTTGCACCTCGGCGCGATTGAGGCCGTTGGCCTTCTGGCACAGGCCCAGTTGCACACTGGCCAGCACCTGCTCGTCCTTGACCACCACCCACAGCAACACGCTGCCCTTGTTCACTTGTTGTTGAACGTCATCGAAATAGGCGCGGGCCTGAGCGGCATCGAGGTCGGCCATGAAGCCGACGCTGGCGCCATAACCCACGGCATCCAGCAGCAGGTCAATCAGGCCCTGACGATAGTGCGCAAAACTTTCCGCATTGACGCGTCGCAGTTGGGCAGGGTTCATCGGTGTCACTCCTTGTTGGTATCGGGCGGCTCCGCGCCAGGGTTGAGGGTCAGTTGCATGAAGGTCAGGTCGAGCCAGCGGCCGAACTTGGTGCCGACTTGCGGCATCTGCCCGGTGGTGACGAATCCGGCGCGTTCATGCAGACGAATCGAGGCGGCGTTACCGCTTTCGATGGCGGCAACCATCACGTGTTTGCCGCCGCGTTTCGCGCGGTCGATCAATGCCGTCATCAGCTTGGGCCCCAGGCCATTGCCGCGCTGATCGCTGCGTACGTAGACCGAGTGTTCGACGGTGTGGCGGAAACCGTCAAATGGTCGCCAGTCACCGTAGGAAGCGTAGCCGAGCACGCTGTTGTCGCTGTCGACGATCACCAGGATCGGATAGGCCTGCGCCTGGCGGGCACTGAACCACGCCTGACGATTGCCGAGGTCGACGGCCGACTCGTTCCAGATCGCCGTGGTGTTGAGCACGGCATCGTTGTAGATGTCGCGGATCGCCGGCAGGTCGGCATGTAAAGCATCGCGAATGCTGTAAGTCATGGCGCGGCCTCAGACGATCGGTTGGTGGACGGTGACCAGTTTGGTGCCGTCGGGGAACGTCGCTTCGACCTGGATCTCCGGGATCATTTCCGGGATGCCTTCCATCACTTGCTCACGGGTCAGCAGGGTGGTGCCGTAGTGCATCAGCTCGGCCACGGTCTGACCATCACGGGCACCTTCGAGCAAGGCTGCGGAGATGTAGGCCATGGCTTCCGGGTAGTTGAGCTTCACACCACGGGCCAGGCGCCGCTCGGCGACGAGGCCGGCGGTGAAGATCAACAGCTTGTCTTTTTCGCGTGGGGTCAGGTCCATCGTTTGAAATCCATATGGGCAGATTTGTGTGGTTGTTGCGGTGAGCGCGGTGCCAGTTGGAACCACCCCTCACCCTAGCCCTCTCCCGGAGGGAGAGGGGACTGATCGCGGTTGATTGTGTTAGCCGGTCCAGTCAGCAAAGTTTTTTGAGATAACAAAATTCTTTTCATTCGACTCGGTCAGGCTCCCTCTCCCTCCGGGAGAGGGCGGGGGGTGAGGGTCGCTTTCAGGTGCTCCATATTCTCGGTGACACCGCCTCGCGAGCCAGCAGCACCGGGCGTAGCAATCGCCATAAATCGATGAGCCAGCCACGAGCCAACAGCGCTTCACTGGCCAGGCATCGGGCGACCAGCAAACCCGGCAACTGGGTCAGATCCCCGCGTACCTTGTGATTCAGCGAGCGACAGCGCTCTAGCAGCTCGGCATCGATTTCCCCGGTAACCAGCAGCGTCGCAAACACCGGGTTGCCATCCAGGCCAATCGGCGAATCAAGCAAACCGTCGTCGCCGACAATGCGCTGACGTTCATGCCAGAGCAATCGACCGTCGCGACGAATATCCAGATGCGCTTGAAAATGGCCAAGGTCGAAGCGCTCGCCACTGGCCGGGCGACCCAGCGCCACCACGTCCCAGTAGAACAGCCGGGCGTCGCCCTCCAGGTCAATCGAGGTGGTCAGTTCGGCCTGAGCGGCGCTGTAGACGATGGTCTCTTGCGGCAACCATTCCAGTGTCGCCCCGGCCGCTACCCGCAAGTCGAGCTTCTGATAAGCGGGTCCCCCGGCGCGATACCACTTGGCTGCGCCGGGGCTGGTGATCTGCGCCCAGGCGCCCTCGTCTACGCGCACACTGATATCCAGTCGGTCACCGCCGGCAATCCCGCCCGGTGGGTGGACGATGATGTGTTGGCAGACTTCGGGGCCTTCGGCGTACAGATGCTTTTGCACCCGTAGCGGGCCGAGGTGCCGACGCATGACCGGGCGCGTGCAGTCGTCGAAACGGGCGTAGGCCAGTTCCAGCTCGGCGTGCCAGCTCGGGGTAAACAGGGCAGGTGAAACAGTCGAATTCATGGTTTGTAATTATCGTTAGGAAGCTACAGATTAGTTCGTTGTACTAGATCGTTACCAGCCCGCGCACACCTTCGGCTTCCATATTTTCACCGCGACCCTGCTGCACGATCTCACCCCGGGACATCACCAGGTATTGATCGGCCAGCTCAGCGGCGAAATCGTAGAACTGCTCGACCAGCAGAATCGCCATGTCGCCGCGCGCCGCAAGCTTCTTGATCACCGCGCCGATCTCTTTGATCACCGAGGGTTGAATGCCTTCGGTGGGTTCGTCGAGGATCAGCAAACGCGGACGGCTGGCCAGTGCGCGGCCAATCGCCAATTGCTGTTGTTGCCCACCGGACAGATCGCCGCCGCGACGCTGCTTCATTTGTAGCAGCACCGGGAACAATTCGTAGATGAAACCTGGCACCTCTTTCGCTTCGCTGCCGGGAAAGCGTGATAAACCCATCAGCAGATTTTCTTCCACGGTCAGCCGACCGAAGATTTCCCGGCCTTGTGGCACATAGGCGATCCCGGCGTGCACACGCTGGTGCGGCTTGAACGTGGTGATCGGTTTGCCCTCCCAATTCACCGCGCCTTCCTTGGCCGGGAGCAAACCCATCAGGCATTTGAGCAGGGTGGTCTTGCCGACGCCGTTACGGCCGAGCAGGCAAGTGACTTCGCCGACTTTCACGTCGAAAGAGAGGCCACGGAGGATGTGGCTACCGCCGTAGTACTGATGCAGCTTGTCGACTTGCAGCATTCTCAAATTCCTTCTGTTGCACACAGAACCCTGTGGGAGCTGGCTTGCCAGCGATAGCGGTGGATCAGTCGGCATCAATGCTGGATGTGTCGACCTCATCGCTGGCAAGCCAGCTCCCACAGTTTTGATAAGTGTTTGCAGTTCAGCGGCCGAGGTAGACCTCGATCACGCGCTCGTTTTCCTGCACCTGCTCAAGCGAGCCTTCGGCCAGTACGCTGCCCTGGTGCAACACGGTGACGTGGTCGGCAATCGAGCCGACAAAGCCCATGTCGTGTTCCACCACCATCAACGAATGTTTGCCGGCCAGACTCTTGAACAACTCGGCGGTGAATTCGGTTTCGGCGTCGGTCATGCCGGCCACCGGTTCGTCGAGCAGCAACAGTTGTGGGTCCTGCATGAGCAACATGCCGATTTCCAGAAACTGCTTTTGGCCGTGGGACAACAGGCCCGCCGGGCGGTTGACCGAGGTGGTCAGGCGAATCGTCTCCAGCACTTCGCTGATGCGATCCTTCTGCTCGCCGCTCAGGCGCGCACGCAAACTGGCCCACACCGATTTGTCAGTCTTCTGCGCCAGTTCGAGGTTTTCAAACACGCTCAAGGCCTCGAACACGGTGGGTTTCTGAAACTTGCGACCGATGCCGGCCTGGGCGATCTGCACTTCGCTCATCTGCGTCAGGTCCAGCGTTTCGCCGAACCACGCCTTGCCGTGGCTGGGGCGAGTCTTGCCGGTGATCACGTCCATCAGCGTGGTTTTACCCGCGCCGTTGGGGCCGATGATGCAGCGCAATTCGCCGACGCCGATGTACAGGTTGAGATTGTTCAACGCGCGGAAACCGTCAAAGCTGACGCTGATGTCTTCCAGGGTCAGGATCGTGCCGTGGCGGGTGTCGAGCCCCGGGCCGGCGCTTTGGCCGAGGCCGATGGAGTCGCGGCTGGTGCCGGCATCCTTGTTCGGTTCGACGGGGAAAAAGGCGGGTTCCAGCATGAATTCGGCGCTCGCTGTCACTCTCATTGCTCACCTCGTTTCTTCAGCAGGCCAATCACGCCTTTGGGCAGGTACAGCGTCACGACGATGAACAGCGCGCCGAGGAAGAACAGCCAGTATTCGGGGAAGGCCACGGTGAACCAGCTCTTCATGCCGTTGACCACGCCGGCCCCGAGCAGGGGACCGATCAAGGTGCCGCGACCGCCGAGGGCGACCCAGACTGCCGCTTCGATGGAGTTGGTCGGTGACATTTCACTCGGGTTGATGATCCCGACCTGCGGCACGTACAGCGCCCCGGCCAAGCCGCACAGGACGGCGCTCAACACCCAGACGAACAGCTTGAAACCGCGCGGATCGTAGCCGCAGAACATCAAGCGGTTTTCCGCATCGCGCAGCGCGGTCAGCACCCGACCGAACTTGCTCTGCGCCAGACGCCAGCCGATGAACAGACTGGCCACCAGCAGCAATACCGTGGCGAGAAACAGCACCGCACGGGTCCCCGGTTCGGTGATGCCGAAACCAAGAATCGTGCGGAAATTGGTGAAGCCGTTGTTGCCGCCAAATCCGGTTTCGTTGCGGAAAAACAGGAGCATGCCGGCGAAGGTCAGGGCCTGGGTCATGATCGAGAAATACACGCCCTTGATCCGCGAGCGGAAGGCGAAAAAGCCAAACACCAGTGCGAGCAATCCCGGCGCCAGCACCACCAGACACATGGCCCAGACGAAGCTGCTGGTGCCGGTCCAGTACCACGGCAGCTCAGTCCACGACAGGAAGGTCATGAACGCCGGCAAACCATCACCGGCGGCCTGACGCATCAGGTACATGCCCATCGCATAACCGCCGAGCGCGAAGAACAACCCGTGGCCCAGGGACAGCAAACCGGCGTAACCCCAGACCAGATCCAGCGCCAGAGCGACGATGGCGTAGCAAAGAATCTTGCCGACCAGTGTCAGGGTGTAGGCCGAAATATGCAGGGCACTTTCTGCCGGTAGCAAGGACAACAACGGCAGGGCGATCAGCAGGGCAATAATCACCGCGCCGACCGCGATCGTGACTTTTGGCCCGGCCTTTTGCGTGGCCGTGACTAACAGAGGCTGGTTCATCAGTCGATCACCCGTCCTTTCAGTGCGAAGAGGCCTTGCGGACGTTTCTGGATAAACAGAATGATCAGCGCGAGGATCAGGATCTTGCCGAGCACCGCACCGATCTGCGGTTCAAGAATCTTGTTGGCGATACCGAGGCCGAACGCGGCGAGCACGCTGCCGGCCAGTTGACCGACCCCGCCCAGCACCACCACCAGAAACGAGTCGATGATGTAGCTCTGGCCCAGATCCGGGCCGACGTTGCCGATCTGGCTCAGCGCCACGCCGCCGAGGCCGGCGATGCCTGAACCGAGGCCGAAAGCGAGCATGTCGACGCGCCCGGTCGGCACGCCGCAGCAGGCGGCCATGTTGCGGTTCTGGGTGACGGCGCGAACGTTGAGGCCCAAGCGGGTCTTGTTCAGCAGCAACCAGGTCAGCACCACCACAAACAAGGCGAAGGCGATGATGACGATGCGGTTGTACGGCAGCACCAGGTTCGGCAACACCTGAATCCCGCCGGACAGCCACGCCGGGTTCGCCACTTCGACGTTCTGCGCGCCGAACAACAAGCGCACCAATTGAATCAGCATCAGGCTGATGCCCCACGTCGCGAGGAGGGTTTCCAGTGGTCGGCCGTAGAGGTGGCGAATCACCGTGCGCTCCAGCGCCATGCCAATGGCGGCGGTGACGAAGAACGCCACCGGCAAGGCGAGCAGCGGATAGAACTCGATGGCCTGCGGTGCATAACGCTGGAACATCAGCTGCACCACATACGTCGAGTAGGCGCCGAGCATCAGCATCTCGCCGTGGGCCATGTTGATCACCCCAAGCAGGCCAAAGGTGATGGCCAGACCGAGCGCCGCGAGCAGCAGAATCGAACCGAGCGACATGCCGCTGAAGGCTTGGCCGAGGATCTCGCCGATCAACAGTTTGCGTTTGACCTGGGCGAGGCTGGTTTCGGCGGCGGTACGCACATTGGCATCGGTTTCGACGCCGGGTTCGAGCAAGCCTTCGAGGCGCGTACGTGCCAGTGGATCGCCGGTTTCGCCGAGCAGACGCACGGCGGCGAGGCGCACGGTCGGGTCGCTGTCGACCAATTGCAGATTGGCCAGCGCCAAACTCAGGGCGGCGTGAACGCTCTCGTCTTTTTCGCCAGCCAGTTGCTGGTCAAGGAATTTCAGCTGCGCGGGTTTCGCGCTTTTCTGCAATTGCTGCGCGGCAGTCAGACGGATTTTGGCGTCGGCGGCGAGCAATTGGTGGCTGGCCATGGCAGTGTCGATCAGACCCCGCAGGCGATTGTTCAGGCGCAGGGTTTTCGCTTGGCCGTCGACAGTCAGTTCGCCTTGTTGCAGGGCGTTGATCAGTTCGATACGGGCCGGGTCGGGCTGCGCGGCCCAGGCTTCGAGCAGTTTGGCCTGTTGCACGGGATTGGCCGCGACGAAGTCTTTGGCGTCACTGGCGTAGGCGGCCATCGGCAACAAGAGTGCGATGGCGAGAAAAAAGCGGTAGATGGCAGTGGGCATAAAGAGTCGCCTTGCTTGGATTTTGTGGGAGCTGGCTTGCCAGCGATGCAGGCGACTCGGTGTACCTGTTGGACCGAGGTGAGGCCATCGCTGGCAAGCCAGCTCCCACAGGATTGGTGTCAGGCTCAAGCCCTTTGCTCAGGCCTGACAGCCAATGGCTCAGTTGCTCTTCACCGCATAATCCGGCTTCTTGTCGTTGCCATCGATAAACGGACTCCACGGCTGCGCACGGATCGGCCCTTCGGTCTGCCACACCACGTTGAACTGACCGTCGCTCTGAATCTCGCCGATCATCACCGGTTTGTGCAGGTGGTGATTGGTCTTGTCCATGGTCAGGGTGTAGCCGGACGGCGCGGCAAAGGTCTGCCCGGCGAGTGCTTCGCGAACCTTGTCGACGTCAGTGGATTTGGCTTTCTCTACCGCTTGCGCCCACATGTGGATACCGACATAAGTGGCCTCCATCGGGTCGTTGGTCACCGCTTTGTCGGCGCCCGGCAGGTTGTGTTTCTTCGCGTAGGCTTTCCAGTCAGCGACGAATTTCTTGTTCTGCGGGTTCTCCACCGACTCGAAGTAGTTCCACGCCGCGAGGTTGCCCACCAACGGTTTGGTGTCGATGCCGCGCAGTTCTTCTTCGCCGACCGAGAACGCCACGACCGGTACGTCGGTAGCTTTCAGACCCTGGTTGGCCAGCTCTTTATAGAACGGCACGTTGGAGTCACCGTTGACCGTGGAGATAACGGCCGTCTTGCCGCCAGCCGAGAATTTCTTGATGTTGGCGACGATGGTTTGGTAGTCGCTGTGACCGAACGGGGTGTAGACCTCTTCGATGTCCTTGTCGGCCACGCCTTTGGAATGCAGGAACGAGCGCAGAATCTTGTTGGTGGTGCGCGGGTAGACGTAGTCGGTGCCGAGCAGGAAGAAGCGTTTCGCCCCGCCGCCATCTTCACTCAGCAGGTATTCCACCGCCGGGATCGCCTGCTGGTTCGGCGCGGCGCCGGTGTAGAAGACGTTCGGCGACATCTCTTCGCCTTCGTACTGCACCGGGTAGAACAGCAGGCCGTTGAGTTCCTCGAACACCGGCAGTACCGATTTACGCGACACCGAGGTCCAGCAGCCGAATACCACGGCGACCTTGTCCTGGGTCAGCAACTGCCGGCCCTTTTCGGCGAACAGCGGCCAGTTGGATGCAGGGTCAACCACCACCGGTTCGAGCATCTTGCCGTTCACACCGCCCTTGGCGTTGATTTCGTCGATGGTCATCAGCGCCATGTCTTTGAGCGACGTTTCAGAGATCGCCATGGTGCCGGACAACGAATGCAGGATACCGACCTTGATGGTCTCGGCGGCCTGGATAGTCCAGGTCATGCCCATCGCGGCAATGGATGCCGTGAGTGTGAAAGCCTTGATCAAACTGCGACGCTTCATTGTGCGATCTCCATGAACGTTAAAGTTTTTTATGGTTGGCAGATGCGGACGACTGAAGGGTGTTTTGCAAGGGCTGTGCCCGGTCGGGGATGGGCAGGAAAACGTCGGTTTAGAGCGGTTGTGCGCGGTCGCGATGCACCATGAAGGAACGCGGAGGGAGCGTTGGTGCAGGCGGCCGCGCCAGATTGGGGCGCGATTTTATGCTCACTACAAATCAAATGTGGGAGCGAGCCTGCTCGCGAATAGATCGTGTCAGTCAACATCACTGGTGAATGACACACCGTATTCGCGAGCAGGCTCGCTCCCACATTTTTGATCTGTGTTGGTTCAGCGGCGGCGCATCAGACCGATGAAGAACAGCCCACCGATTGCGGCAGTGGCGACGCCGATGGGCAGGTCTTCGGGGGCGATCATCGTGCGGGCGGCGACGTCGACCCAGATCAGAAACACACTGCCCAGCAACACGCACGCCGGCAGCAATCGCCGGTGTTCGGCACCCACCAGACGGCGCGCAATGTGCGGCACCATCAGCCCGACAAAACCGATCGAGCCACTGATCGACACCAGCACACCGGTCATCAGCGAGGCGATGACAAAGACCCGCAAGCGCACCGAGCGAGCATTCAAACCGAGGGTGACGGCAGTCTGTTCGCCGGCCATCAGCGCGTTCAATGGGCGGGCCATGCCCAGCAGCAAGATCAACCCGAGCAGCACGCTCGCTGCCGGCACCGCCAGCAACTCCCAACGCGCCAGCCCGAGGCCGCCGAGCATCCAGAACATCACCGCTGAACTGGCGCGATGGTCGCCCATGAACAGCAGCAGATTGGCAATCGCCATCATCACAAACGACACCGCCACGCCGCACAACAGCAGGCGGTCACTGTCGAGCCGGCCCTGCCGACTGGCAATCGCCAGCACCACCAGCATGCTCAGCAGGGCGCCGATGAATGCGGCAATCGGCAAGGTCAGCAGGCCGATGATTTCACCGACATGCAGCACCACGATCACCGCGCCCAATGTCGCCCCTGATGTCACGCCAAGCAGATGAGGATCGGCCAGAGGATTGCGCGTCACCGCTTGCAACACCGCGCCGATCAGCGCCAGACCGGCGCCCACCAGCGCGCCGAGCAACATGCGCGGCACGCGGATCAGCCAGACGATGTGTTCCTGCCCGGCGCTCCAGTCCACCTCGCCAATACCAAGCGTCTTGTGCAGCAAAATACGCCACACCACGTCCACCGGCACCCGCGCGGGGCCGAAGCCGAGCGACACCACGCACGACACCAGCAACACGGCGCCGAGGGCGATCAGCAGCAGGGCGTAGCGACGGTTGATCATTCGCCGTGGAAACCTTTGGCCAGGGTTTCCACCGCCAGCACGTTGTCGATCCCCGGCGTGGCCTGCACATACGGAATGACGATGAAGCGCTGGTTCTTGATCGCGTCCACCGATTGCAGGGCTTTGTTGTTCAGCAGAAACTCAATCTTCTGCTCGGCAGTGATTTCGCTGTAGTCGACGATCACGATGACCTGCGGATTATGCTCGACCACGGTCTCCCAATTGACCCGCGTCCAGCTCGCTTCGACGTCATCGAGAATATTGTGCCCGCCCGCTGCATCGATCAGCGCTTGCGGCATGCCGAGGCGGCCGGAGGTCATGGCGCGGTCTTCGCCGCTGTCGTAGAGGAAAACCCGCGGTTTTTCGGCGGGCAGGTCTTTGCGCACGTCGGCGACTTGCGCCTGCATCCGGGCGATCAGCGCATTGGCGCGATCCTGCACGTCGAAGATTTTGCCGAGGTTGCGCAGATCGTTGTAAGTGTCTTCAAGCGATGCGGCCGGGCGCTTCATCACGAACGCGCAGGACTCGGTCAACTCATACACATTGATGCCCAGCGGTTGCAGGGTTTGCGGGGTGAGGTCGCCGCCGACGCGCATGCCGTAATCCCAGCCGGCGAAGAAAAAATCGACGTTGGCATTGAGCAGGGTTTCCACCGACGGATATTTCGCCGCCAGCTCTGGCAAACCGTCGAGCAACGACTGCATGTCGGGCGTCACTGACTTCCAGCCACTGACGCCGCTGTAACCGGCCATGCGCGACTTCAGGCCGAGGGCGAGCATCATCTGGGTCATGTTGATGTCGTGGCTGACCGCGTGTTGCGGCGCTTGCTTGAAGGTCACTTCGCGGTTGCAGCTCTGAATGGTCAGCGGGTACTTCGTGGCCTCGGCCAGCGCCTGGGCACTGCACAACAGAAGAGCGACGCAAAGCAGGGAACGCACAGTCATGGTCGGGTTATCCAGGTGATTCGCGGGTAGCCGTGAAGGGGGTGGGAGTCGATCAATGCCTCGACGCCGAAAACCTCGCGCAGCAGTTCGGTGGTGAGCACTTCTTGCGGCGTGCCGCTGGCGACGATGCGTCCGTGGTTGATCACATAGAGTCGGTCGCAGAAAGCGGCAGCGAGGTTCAGGTCGTGAATGCTGGCCAGCGTGCCGATTTGCAGACGTTTGACCAGTTGCAGCAGTTCCAGCTGATAACGCGGGTCGAGGTGGTTGGTCGGCTCGTCGAGGATCAGCAGTTGCGGTTGCTGGGTCAGGGCGCGGGCAAGAATCACCCGCTGTTTTTCACCGCCGGAAAGGGTGGCGAAGGCGTGGTCTTCGAAGCCTTCCAGGCCTACCGATTTGAGCGCCTGGGTGGCGAAGTTGCGATCCTCGAGGGTTTCGCCATCGAACAGACCCTTGTGCGGCGTGCGGCCCATGGCGACGACTTCTTCGACGGTCAGGCCGAAGGCGTCGGGAAATTCTTGCAGGACCACGGCGATGCGTTGCGCGCACCAGCGCGAGGACTGCTTCCACACGTTGTGGTGATCGAGACTGACCTCACCGCTTTCCGGTTGGCTGAAGCGGTAGGCGCAGCGCAACAGGCTGGTCTTGCCGCTGCCGTTGGGACCGATCAGCCCGACGAACTCACCGGCAGCCACTTGCAAGGAGGCGTCACGCAGTTGGAACTGGTGATGGCAGTGGCCGTGGCCCAGCGGTGTCCAGGCGAGGTTGGTGAGGGTCAGTGACGTCATTACTTTCCTGATTTCAGTAGCATTTGTGGCGAGGGGATTTATCCCCGATCGGCGTCGAAGCCGTCGTAAATCGATGAATACGGTCTTCTGATAAACCGTGATTACAGGTTTGGGACCGCTGTGCGGTCCATCGGGGATAAATCCCCTCGCCACAAGAGTGTTTCCGCTTTTAAAAGGTGTAATCAGCCGTGACAAAGAACGATCTCGGCTCGCCGAGTATCCACTGCTGGCCCTCATTGTATTGGCTTTGTGCGTACTGGCGGTCAAACAGATTGTTCACCTGCAAGCCCAGCGTGGTGTTGCGCAAGGCTTTCCACGACAGGGTCGCATCCACCACGGTGTAACTCGGCAGCTCATTGCGGTTGGCCATGTCGGCGTAACGCGCATCGACATAACGCAGACCCGCGCCGGCTTTCAGGTCATCGCTGAGGTTTTTGTTCAACCACAGATTGGCGGTACGACGTGGCACATCCACCGGACGGTTGCCGTTGTACGACAGGGTCTGACCATTAACCACCTCGGAAAAATCGTCGTACCTGGCCTTCACGATCGCCGCGTTGGCTTGCAGTTGCCAGGCGTAGGGCAATTGCAGATCGAGGCTCGCTTCCAGGCCGTTGGATGACTGCTGGCCGACCTGTTGCTTGAGCGTCGGGTTGCCCGGGTCGTCCGTCAGCAGTTTCTTTTTGACGATGCGATAGGCCGCCAGCGTGAACTCGCCGCGCTGATCCCAGAACAACTGCTTGAGGCCGATCTCGGTCTGGCGGGCGGTCGACAAATCGTACTGCTGCTGATTCGGACTAAGGGAAATCAAGCCACCGATGCCATCGGTGCTGGTCGCCATCTGACCGTAGAACGAAGTCTGCGGCGTCAACGCAAACACCAGGCCGGCCTTCCAGTTATTGCCGGTCAGGGTCCTGTCGCTCTGGCTGCCATCGGTCAGGCCGTTGCGATCCACGTGCACGTAATCACGGCGTACGCCGGTCACCAGCGACCAGCGCTCACTCAGCTGCGTGCGGTTTTCAGCGAACACCGACATTTGTCGGGTGGTGCTGTCGAACTGGTCGCGGTACGGATTGCTGCTCTCGAAATAACCCGATTGCGGGTGATGCAGATCCAGTGGCTGGCCATTCGGCAACACGTCGTTGAATGGCGAGTTGCTGTTGAGCTGGAAACGGATGCGGTTGTAATCGACACCGGTAACGGTCTGGCTGTCGAGACCGAACAGTGAGTGTTTGAAGGTGAAGGTCTGGCGATCACCGACCTGCTCCTGCTTGTGGCCGATGCCGAAGTAACCGCTGCGGCTCAAATGTTGTGTGTCGGTATTGAAGTTGTAGTTCTCGGCGTTCTGCCAGCGACGCTGGGCCTTGAGGTAGTACAGCTCGTTGCTGGCGCTGACCGAGTCATTGATCTGCCAGTCACTGGTCAGGCGCGTCCACTGATCGTTGTAGTGCTGCTTGTCGTCGCGCACGTTGTAGTTCTTGTCGCGCAGGCTTTCCTGCAACCGGCCGTTGATCAGTGGCGTGCCGAAATAGTTCTGCGGGCGCTGGTCGCCATAGTCATGGGCGAGGGTGAACGCCAGATCATCAGTGGCCTGCCAGCGCAGCGCGGCACTGATGAAGTCGCTGGAGGAATCGCCGCGATCGATCCAGCCGTTGCTGCGCAGACGATTGAGGTTGAGGCGGTAGCTCAGGGTATCGGTCAGCGAGCCGCCGCTGTCGAAGGCTTGCTGCTGGCGGTCGTATGAGCCGTAACCGACGCGCACATGGTTTTCGATCTCGCCCTCGAACGGCTTCTTCGGGATCACGTTGACCACCGCACCGGTCGCGCCTTCGCCGTACAGCACCGAGGCCGGGCCGCGCAGCACATCGACGCGCTCCACCGACCAGGTGTCGACCGGGAAGGTGACCGTGCCCATGCCGGTGTACATCCGGTTGCCGTCATACAACTGCATCACCGAACTCTGCCCGGTAAAACCCCGTGCCTGCAGCGACGTGCCGCCATCGCCCGGCGTACCGGTGCGGCTGATGCCGGTGCTGCGCGATACAGCGTCCTGCACGCTTTGATCGCCACGGGCGCGGACTTGCTCGCCGCTGAGGCTTTCGACGCTGGCCGGGGTTTCCATGGCCGTCAGGTTCAGGCGCGAACCGGCGGTGGTCGGCGTGGTTAGACTGACGTTTTCCTCGTCAACTGCCGGCGCAGTGATGCTGCCGGTGGGCAGGGTCAGCGCTTGGCTATCGGCATGGGCGCTGTTCATCACGAACAGGCAGAGGCTGGACAAGAGGTACTTGTTCATCGGGGCGGTGAATCACTTCTGCAAAAGAAAGCCCGCAGCTTTTGGCCGCGGGCAGAATGGCAAACAAGAGTTATACAGTAACACTAAGGGCTGCCGAATTATAAGCCTCGGCATTCTATAGAGCTGTCTAAAACGCGCATCTCGCCTGATTCATGATGAAGGTGAGGCAGATTCAGCTTGTCGACCAAATCGCGACAGCAACAGTCGATCCAGCAGCCACACCACCACCAGCGAAGCCCCCACCAGCGGAAAAATCACCGCCAGCGCCAGCATGATCACCACGCCGGTTTTCCACTTCGGCAAGTCATGCCGCAGCGGCGGCACGCCGAACTTGCCCTGTGGCCGGCGCTTCCACCAGATCACCACGCCGCTGACGGCGCTGAGCAGAATCATCAGGCAGATCAGCAGCACGACGATCTGGTTGAAGGTGCCGAACATCTTGCCTTCATGCAGCATCACGCCGATTTCCGTGGCGCGGGCCACCGTGCCGTACTGTTCGAAACGCACATCGGCGAGGACGTTGCCGGTGTACTGATCGACGTGAAGGGTTGCGTCGTTGCGCGGGTCATCGGCGAACACCGCGATGGTGAACACACCGGTGGCGGTGGTCGGCAAGGTGATGCTGTAACCCGGCTCGACCTTGCGCTGTATGGCGATGTTCTGCACGTCTTGCAGGCTGATGGTTGGCGCGGCAGGGCCGTGTTGCATGCCGCTGTGGGCCATGTGTTCGGCGTGGTCGCCGGACATCGGCATCGGCGTGTTTTCCATCGCCCATGGCACGGTCTGGCGCGTGGCGCTGTTGAGGCTGCGGGCTTCAACGTCGGAGGTCGGCACGTTGTCCCACATCGCTGCCGGGAACACGTTCCAGACCTGCGCGTATTGCTTGCCCCAGAAGCCGGTCCAGGTCATGCCGCTGAGTAGCATCACCAGCAGCAGCGTCGCGCCCCAGAACCCGGTGACGGCGTGCAGATCACGCCACAACACGCGGCCGCGACTGTTCAGGCGCGGCCAGAGAATCCCCGCTGCCTGACCGCGTGGCCACCAGAGGAACAGTCCCGACACCACCAGCACCACGCCCCAGCCGGCGGCCATTTCGATCAACCGGTCACCGACGGTGCCGATCATCAATTCGCCGTGGATGGCGCGGGCGATGGCTTGCAGATTCTGCTTGGCATCCTGCTCGCCGAGGATGTCGCCGTGGTACGGATCGACGAAGACATTCAGTTCGTGGCCGGCGTTGGTCACGACAAACTGCGCACTGCGTTCGGCGTTCACTGGCGGTAGATATTGCGTGACCTGGCCCTGTGGATAGGCGCTTTTTACCCGCTGCAGCAAGTCATCGGCGGGGACGGTGTGATGGCCGGCCGGGACGTTGAGCAGGCTGCTGTACATCAGCGAGTCGAGTTGGGGTTTGAACAGGTAGATGATGCCGGTCAGGGCCAGCATCACCATGAACGGCGCGACGAACAATCCGGCATAGAAATGCCAACGCCAGGCCAGGTTGTAGAAATTCGGTTTGGGCTTTTGCATCACGTTTGCTCCGCTTGGCTTGGATCTTCTAGTTGTTCATTCAGGTTGCTACACCGCATTCCCTCTGGGAGCGAGCCTGCTCGCGAAGGGGACGGCACATCCAACATTGATGTCGTCTGGCACGATGCCTTCGCGAGCAGGCTCGCTCCCACATGGGTGGGTGTCAGAAACTCATGTCCACCTTGGTCCAGAGCGTGCGCCCCGGTTCATTGATCGCTTGCGGGTCATTGGCCGGGTAGCCGAAACCGGCGTTGCCCGCCAGGTTCAGGTGTTCGGCGTACGCCTTGCCGAACAGGTTGTCGACGCCGCTGCTGACCTTCCAGTTTTTGTTGATCCGGTAGGCACCGTTGAGCGAGAACACGCCGAAGCCGGAACTCTTGTCGTAATCCTTGCCGACCACGTTGCCCTTGTTCTGGTCGATGCGGTTTTGCGCGGCAACCACCCTCCACAGCGCGCCGGCGCTCCAGTTGTTTTCGGTATAGGTCAGGCCGAAACGTGCATCCAGCGGCGGCATCTGCGGCAGTGCCTTGCCGTCACTGCTGTTCTTGCCCCAGGCGTAGGCCAGGGTCGCATCGGCTTTCCAGTTGTCGGTGAGGTTGTAAGCGGCACCGAGTTCACCGCCCATGATCCGCGCGTCGATGTTTTCCGCGCGCGAAGTGCTCATGCCCATCCTCGTCGGCGCGTAGTCGAACAGGATGTAGTCACGCACCACGCCGATGTAGCCCGAGGCCCAGGCTTCGAGGTCGGCGCTCTTGTAGTTCACGCCGAAGTCGAGTTGAGTGGTCTTTTCCGGTTTGATCGAATCGAAGGCATTGACCGAGCCCGCCGGGCCGGATTTCGGCGAGAACAGCTCCCAGTAATCCGGGAAGCGTTGCGCGTGACCGAGGCCGGCGTAGAGCGTGGTCGGGCTGTCGGCCAGGTCATGCTCGTAACGCACGAAGCCGCTTGGCAGGGGGTCGGCGCGGGTTTCATCGGCGGTGGGATTCGGCCGGGACATCATTCCGGAGCCGCTGCTCTGCCGATAATCCTTGGCCGAGGCGCGATCAACCCGGGCGCCAGTGATCAGCCGATCACGGTCGGCGGCGTACCAGGTCATTTCGCTGAACACGCCGTAGTTATGAAAGTCGGCGTCCTTGGTGTAGGGCTGATCCTTGTAGGTATCGATGCCCATGCCGCTGCGCTGACGGTGTTCGTTGGTCTGCGCATCGAGACCGGTGATCAGCTGGATATCAGCCCAGCGCCAGGTGGCTTTGATCCGTGCGCCTAGGGTGCGACGGTCAACGTTGGACGCCATCGGCCCGGCCATCATCCCGGTGCCGGATGGTTTGCGCAGGGTGTAGTTGTCCATCACATGATCGGCGTAGTTGTAGTAGACCTGCGCCTCCAGCTTCTCCAGCACGTCGCTGATGTTGGATTTCTCAACGCGCAGACCGAGGCTTTCGCGCAGGAACTGCGAGCCGTCCATACCCCGCCCGGCATAGCGTGCCTCGCCGTCGCCCTTGCCGGCGGTCAGTTCGATCAGGGTGTCAGCGTCCGGCGTCCAGCCGAGCGCAACGTCGCCGTTCCACTTGTCGTAACGCGAGCCGACGACGTCGTTGTTACCGTCGCGATAGTCGTCGGAATGCGCGGTGTTGCCGATCACCCGCACGTAGCCCAATGGCCCGCCGGCGGCGGCGTCGACGACTTTGTCGAAGCGCCCGTGGGAGCCGGCCAGAATGCTCGCATTCACTCGGGTGCCGAGTTCGCCGAAGCTCTCCGGTTCTCGGTCAAACAGCACCGTGCCCGCCGAGGCGCCGGGGCCGTAGAGCACGGTTTGCGGGCCTTTGATCACGGTGAGTTTGTCGTAGGTTTCCGGCGAGATGTACGAGGTCGGCGCGTCCATCCGGCCCGGGCAGGCGCCGAGCATCACGCCGCCGTTGGTGAGGATGTTCAGACGTGAGCCGAACATGCCGCGCAACACTGGATCGCCGTTGGTGCCGCCATTGCGCACCAGGGCAAAGCCCGGGATGGTTTTCAGATAATCACCCCCATCGCTGGCCGGCACCGGTTGGCGCGGGTCCTTGGGGTTGGTGACGATGGTCAGTGGCGAGCTCGGCGCGATGGCGGTGATCACCGTCGGGCTCAGTTCTTCCGAATGGCCGGTGTGCTCATCGGCCAGCACCAGCGGGGCCAGCAATACGCCGCAAAGGACGGCGGTAGCGTGCGAGAAACGAATCCGCGATTCGTTCAAGGCAAAGGTCGCCTGGGCAGCGCCCGAGCGTGGAACAGCAGAAAACCTGGACATGACAATTTCCATCAAACAGTCGTAAACGACACGGCCGGCAGCCTGAAGCTGTCTTCTCAACCGTGTGCAATCAGAGGCGGGTGATTACGCTGCGATGGGCGGTGCGCGGCTGCGGGCGCCGGGGAAGAAGGTTTGCCGGGCGTGGCCCAGGCGTGGAGAGGGCGCTGTGAAGGTGTTGACGTGGGCGATGCTGAACGTGGCAAAAGTACCGCCGCCCGTCAGCGCCGGACAGTTGAACAGCAGGCTGCAATAGCCGCACTTTTCCCACATCGCGTGATGTGAGGATTGCGGCGGACAGTGTTCGGCGACGGGTTTTGCAGCGTGCCCGGAGTGATCCATGCCGGGCATTTCCATCGACATGTCCATGCTCATTGGCATGGATGTCGAGGCGTGCTGATCCATCGGCATCGACTGAGAAATCAGTGGGCCGATGAAGATCATCAACATGGCGAACAGGGCGATCCAGCTGCCGCGGGTCAGGTGTTCAGCCTGACGGCGTGGCGCGGAGGGCCTGGCGCTCAACGGGCGCATGGGCGACGTCAACCGGATCGGTTATTGGGCGTGCGCGTGTTCCGGCATGTCTTGCGGCGGCTTCTTCTGCACGGCGACTTCGACGGTGACGTCACCGGCCTTTTCGAAATGCATCGTCAGGGGGAAGCGCTTGCCGTCGCTGAGCAGACTGCGATCGGTTGGGTTGAGCAGCATTACGTGATAAGCCATCGGCGCGAAGGTTACCTCGCTGCCGGCAGGGACTTCGACGCTCGGCACTTGCTGCATCTTCATCAGATCGCCCTGCATCACGTGCTCGTGCAGTTGCGCTTCAGGGGCGATTGGCGAATCAACGCTGAGCAGGCGATCAGCGGTTTTGCCGGCGTTGTGAATCACGAAATAGGCGGCAACCGTCGGCGCGTTGGGCGGCAGCTCTTGCGACCACGGATGAGCGATTTCCAGCTCGCCGGCCTTGTATTCGTGGGCATGGGCGAAGCACGCAGGCACCAGCAGCACAGCGATGACGATCAGTTTGTTCAACATGGCAGTTCTCCAGAATGATTTGAAACGCAGGTCAATTGCGCGAACAAATCAAACCAGAGGGGAAGCGCGGGGGTTGAGACTTGGCCATTGCTGGCGCGGTGTGGGAGTTTGCAGTGAGGCGGGCGCCACGCTGCGATTGCTGTCATAGCGGGCGAAATACAGCTGCGGCGTATGCCCCGGCAGCGCGACCAATGGCGCCGAGCCCGAGCAGCACCAGCAATGCTGCATGTTGGAATGGCTGTCGTTGGGCGGGGCTTGCTGATCGGTGGCGGCAATGTTGATCGCGACCATCTTCGTCCCGCTGCCGGTGCAGAAACTGCTCCAGAGCAATTGTTCGGCCGGTGAATTGGCCACCTGCGCCATCGCTCCCGTCATCGGCATGGCGAGCATGTTGAACAGCACTGCAAAGCAGGCGATCCAGGCAATTGCTAGCCGGTGTCGGTTCATGGGACAGATCCGTTGGGTGGGCGATCAGGCGCGGCTATTTAGCCTGATCAGGGCCGATAAGTAAAAAAGCGTCGTGCGGTTTGGTGTCGCAGTGCCTCTTGCAAGAGGTTGAGGAGTCTGCGCCCGAGTTCGATTTCGCCACTGTGAATGAGTGTAGCGGCTTCGATTCGCAATGCCTGGGCGAAATTCGGGTCGTTTTCTATTCGTTCACGAATGGTCTGCATGACGTCTCGGAATGCTAATCGGTTGAGTTGCCCATCGCCCGAGTCTTCGACTTCGCAACCCTTGACGTACTGGCCAAGATCGGCAGGTGTTTTGAGAAAGTCCTTGACGTCGAAACGGAGGAATTTTTCTGACATAGGATGTACACGCCTTAGGATTGAAAGACGGTGAGCGTAAGTGTGGACTCTGGATGCTGAAAGTCGGTGATTCGTTAAGTTGTTGTGGGCTGTGTCCTGCGTGGTTGTAGGATTAAAGGCATATGCAGGCAGAACAGACGTCATCGCGGGCAAGCCCGCTCCCACAGGTTGCGAGGCGTTCAAAAAATCTGGATACACCACCGATTACTGTGGGAGCGGGCTTGCCCGCGAAGGCGGACTTACGTTTTCGATGTTTCAGGGTTAACAAACAGTCGCGAGGGCGGCGAGGACTTCAGACGTTGATGCAAACTCCCGATCAACCGCCGGCAACCCCGGCCTCTTCAACACAATCACCGGCACCCCACGCTCGCGCGCCACTTCCAGCTTCGGCTCGGTCGCGGTGCTGCCGCTGTTCTTGCTGATCAGCACATCGATCTGCCGCCGCTCGAACAGCGCCCGTTCATCCTTGAGCAGAAACGGCCCGCGGGCGCCGATCACTTCGCAGCGCTCGTTGCCCGGATAAACATCCAGTGCGCGCAGGGTCCAGAACTGGTCAACAGGGATTTCGTCGAGGTGTTGCAGCGGCTCGCGACCGAGGGTGAACAACGGGCGGTGAAACGGTTTGAGTGCGGCGATCAGTTCGGCCCAATCGCTGACTTCGCGCCAGTCATCGCCCGGCTGTGGCTGCCACGCAGGACGACGCAAGGCCCAGCAGGGGATGCCAGTCAGTTGCGCGGCGGTGGCGGCGTTCAGACTGATTTGCGCGGCATAAGGATGAGTCGCATCGAGCAGCAGATCGATACCTTCGTCACGAACGAATTGCGCCAGACCTTCGGCACCGCCATAGCCACCGACGCGCACCTGACAGCTCAAATCAGTCGGCACTCGGCCAACCCCGGCCAAACTGTAAATGTGTTCCGGCCCCAGCGTGCGAGCAATCGCCAGCGCTTCGGTCACACCGCCCAGCAGCAGAATCCGCTTCATTGAAAACCTCCAGCATGGCCGACAATCCCGCCCTGACGATCAATCGCAAACACCTCGACCTGCACCTGCGCCGGCACCACGCTGCGAGCGAAATTCAACGCATGGCGACAGACCTCATCGCCCAGCGCGATCCCCGCCGCACTGGCCATGGCCAATGCCTGCTGACTGGTGTTCGCCTCACGAATACCTTGCTGTAAAACCTCATCAGCGCCAATCGCCGCCGCCCACTGCGCCAGTTGCGGCAGATCGATGCTCGAGTGACGGGAGTGCAGATCCATATGCCCGGCCGCGAGTTTGCTGATCTTGCCGAAGCCCCCGCACAGGCTGAGTTTATCCACAGGCACTTTGCGCAAATGCTTGAGCACTGCGCCGACGAAATCGCCCATTTCGATCAGGGCGATTTCCGGCAGGTCGTAGACCCTTCGCATGGTGTCTTCGCTGGCATTGCCGGTGCACGCGGCGATATGCAGGTAGCCGTTGGTCTTGGCGACATCAATGCCTTGATGGATCGACGCGATGTAAGCCGCGCAGGAAAATGGCCGGACGATGCCGCTGGTGCCGAGGATCGACAGGCCGCCGAGAATGCCCAGGCGCGGGTTCATGGTTTTCAGCGCCAGCGCTTCGCCGCCTTCGACGTTGACCGTGACATCGAAGCCGCCGGCATAACCGGTTTCGGTGGCGAGCAGGCTCAGGTGATCGCTGATCATCTTGCGCGGCACCGGATTGATCGCCGGTTCGCCGACGCCCAGCACCAGCCCGGGGCGGGTCACGGTGCCGACGCCAACACCGGCAATGAAACGGATTCCCGGTTCGTCTTTCAGCTGCACTCGCGAATAAAGCAGCGCGCCGTGGGTCACGTCCGGGTCGTCACCGGCATCCTTTATGGTCCCGGCTTCGGCGCCGTCAGCGGTCAGGCGACAGAACTCCAGACGCATCTGCACTTGCTTGCCCTTGGGCAACACAATCTGCACCGCGTCGGCCGAGATCCCGCCGAGCAACAGGCGAGCGGCGGCGAGGCTGGTGGCGGTGGCGCAACTGCCGGTGGTCAGGCCGCTGCGCAGCGGTGCGGGTTGTTCGGCGGTTTCGTCACGCATCGAGAGGTTTGACCAGATCGAGCAGGGTGATCGGCAGCGCCTGGCGCCAGGTGTCGAACTCGCCGAGCGGTTGCGCCTGGGCGACATGAATGCGCGTCAGCTCGCCGCCGTAGCGTTCGCGCCAGTTCATCAGGGTGACTTCGCTTTGCAGGGTGACCGCGTTGGCGACCAGTCGGCCGCCGGGTTTGAGTTGTTCCCAGCACGTCTCGAACACGCCTTCACGGGTCACGCCGCCACCAATGAATATCGCGTCCGGGCGCTCCAGCCCTGCGAGTGCCTGCGGGGCGCGACCACGGATCAATTGCAGGCCGGGCACGCCCAGCGCATCGCGGTTGTATTCGATCAATTGCTGGCGGCCGTCATCGGCCTCGATAGCGAGTGTTCGGCAACTCGGATGCGCGCGCATCCACTCGATGCCGATCGAGCCGCTGCCGGCGCCGACGTCCCACAGCAGTTCGCCGGGCGTCGGGGCGAGCCGGGCGAGGGTGATGGCACGCACGTCGCGTTTGGTCAGTTGGCCGTCATGCCGGAAAGCCGAGTCGGGCAGCCCGGCCAAACGCGACAGGCGCGGCGTATCGGCATCGGCCAGACATTCGAGGGCGATGACATTCAGATCGGCAATCGGTGAGTCGTTCCAGTCACTGGCCGTGCCATCGACGCGGCGTTCGGCGCTACCACCCAGATGCTCCAGCACGCTCATCCGACTCGGACCGAAGCCACGCTCACGGAGCAATTGCGCGACCGCCGCCGGACTCTGTCCGTCATTGCTCAGCAACAACAGGCGCACGCCGCTGAACAAATGCGCGTTGAGCGCTGCCAGCGGCCGGGCCACCAAGGACAGCGTCACCACCTCTTGCAACGGCCAGCCGAGACGGGCGGCAGCCAGCGAACAGGAAGACGGCGCCGGTAGGATCAGCATCTCGTCACTCGGTATCTGCCGCGCCAGGCTGGCGCCGACGCCGTAGAACATCGGGTCACCGCTGGCCAAGACGCACACCGCTTCGCCACGCTGTTCCAGCACGGGCGCCAGGGAGAAAGGACTCGGCCACAATTGCCGTTCACCACGAATGCACACCGGCAACAGGTCCAGTTGGCGCTGGCCGCCGACGATCCGCGAGGCGCCCATCAGAGCTCGCCGGGCATTTTTGCCCAAGCCCTTGAAGCCGTCTTCACCGATTCCCACAACCGTCAGCCAGGGTGTCATGCCGTTCCTCAATCGCGTGCTTAACCATTAATGGGCGACATGATAACGCGATGGCTGCGCACTGACTGCTATCGATTTTTAAAGAACTAGCGGAAATCAAATGTTTAGGTTGTTTTTCTAAAGGCTATTTATTTGTTGTTAAGTTGTTGTTGAGTGGCGCGCAACTTTATTAACGGATGTGCGCGCAGTATTAATCGTCAAGTGCCGCCAGGCCAATGAATGTTAAGGAGTAACTTGTATATGAGCACCGTTCAACAACCGTTCAATTCACTCTCTGATGAAAGCAGTTCAACGGTAATGGGCAGTAATGTACTGTCTTTTTTTGCCGGGCTGACGCACGCGGATAAGCAGTTCATCAAGAACAGCATGCGCTGGGCGGAATACCGGGCTGACCAACGCTTTAACAGAAAGCGGTCTTCTGCAGACTGGTTCGAGTTTTACTCAGGCGTCATGTGGTCCGTCGGTTGGGGTCTGGAGCATGCCCCGGTCATTGTCGCAGCTCGTGATTTTTCCGGTGATGTGCTGGAGGTGTGGGCGAATTCATTGTCCACTCAATTAAGCAGGGAAAAGGTCAGCCGGATGAAAGAGACGTTTCAGCGGCTTGAGTACAACCCGGGAGCTATTGAGTTGTTTACCGACAGCACACGCAAGTGGGGCGACTTCCGTTTTTCCCCAGCGCAATACAATTTTCACAAGGAGTTGGAGATTGTGATCAGTAACGTTCGTTTGCTGAGTTCCGAATGGGTATCAACTCATCTGTTCTGGAATCTCCGGCACACGACGTCGCAACTTGATATTCAGTCCCGACGCTTTGTGATCACGCCGCGGCAGATGGATCGATATCGGGATTCATTGGCAGAATCATTGCGTGAAATGCGCATGAAGGAAATAGAACTTTCGGCTGGCGTCTGACTTGCTGAAAATATGGCCGTATTAGTGTTCTGTTTTCTGAAACTAATTGAATGAAATGCAAGTTGCCTGGGCGCTGGATGACGGTTACTTTGCAACTACGCCATGACGGTGTTCTAACTAACTCGAAGGAATCGTATTTATGAATGAAGTTACTGATCACGTTCTTACCGCTGCGCAACGTATTGCGTTTATCAAGGAGAATAATGAAGTCATTGCTGCGCAATCCCAACCGGTACTGCAACCGCGTGTCGCCAGCTTCGGTGCCGTATTGCCAGTCGACAAGGATGAACTGAACGCCGCCATTATGGGATCGGGTGTTGCGGGTTTTGACGCAAGCATGTCCAAGCGCAGCAAACGGATTGTCAAAAATACCTATATGTATGCGGACCTGAGCGCCCTGCTCAAATTTCCGAACGCCAATCAGAGAGAGCAGCGCTACGCCGAGTTCATGCGAATCATGCAGCTGGCCGGTTGGTTTCCGTTTAGCCAACCCTATAACCGCTACACAGCGTCTTCGCAGAAACTGACCATGGATAACCTGGCGCTGTCTTTGATCCATACAGCGGTGGGTGCGGCAGTCAATCAAGGTCAAGCCGCATTAAAAGTGCTATCGACTGTAGCGGACGCCACTCTGGAAGCTCTCAAGAACGAGCCGGAAGCATTGAAGCTGTTTGAGAAAAACTCGAAAAGAGCTGAAGGTGGCAACTTCTGCATGACCAGTTCGCTGGAGGATGCTGATGGTGAAATCACCATGGCAGTCGCCGCGGTGCAGTACTTCGCCAAGGCTCAGCCCACCAAGGTCCTGTTTGTTGAATGGTCCAGTTCCAGTGTCGAAATCTACAACGGCGCCACCACCATGACTATCGAAGAACAAGACTATCTGGATGTCGAGCCATTGATCATCAAAACACTCGCCGAACAGCGTAAAAAAGCACTGAGCATAGAGTTTGGCAAAGCAGCCTGAATTTAAATAAAGCCAGAGGCGTAAGCCTCTGGTTTTCAGGAGATGGAAAAAATGGACTTTAACTCTGGATATAAACCGTTCATATGTGCGGGCGCTGTTATTTTGGTGGCGAATGACTTGTCGGAATCGAATACCCGCGACATTCTTGATGCGTTGCTTTACGCACAAACCGCTGCCGCTAATAACGTTACGGACTTTTCCCAAGCAGCGTCATGGACAAACGCCCACAAAATCGCGATGAGGGTGACCGGTGCAATGCTGCTGGACGATCCCGATGCAAGTCTTCCTGCCCCGATGCACGAAAGTTTCAGCTTGATCGAGTTGGTGCAAAAGGTTTTACGCAACTGGCCGCTTGGCACAACTGCGTTGCTATTGGATTCAACAGGGCAGAGTCGGCTTGATCTGCCATTTTCGACACCCGCGATTGAGACGCTTCAACAGCACGTTGTGCATCAGGGCAGATGGGTACGGTTTATGTTCAGCCTCATTTCCGCCGATTTGACCATCACGACGGTGATGATCGCTTTCGAGTTTGATGAGGTCATGGGCGGCAATGTTCTTCAGCACCGATTCAACACAGAAAAAGTACTGGGTAACTTATCTGTAGACGGTTATAGGGCGCAGGCAGATCCGGAGGACTATGAGTTTTCTCGCGCAACGATCATTTCGTTGTTGGGCGAACTTCGCAATGAACACATTATCGCTTTGGCTTAAGGGATTGCTCGTCGCTCGAGCGTTTTCAATTCAACTGCTGTCCGGTCAGTCAGACGATCCGACGGCAGACTTTTCATGCCGTCGGACAAAGCAGGCATAATACCGCGCCTTTCACACGCAACCGGTCAGCCCCTTGAACGAACGCCCGATGTCCACCGCCATACGCCCCTCGGCTTGCCCGGGGTTGCTGCGTATTGTCCAGGCATTGGACGGTGGCATCTGCCGGATCAAACTCAATGGCGGCTCAATCAGCGCCGACCAGGCAGATGCTGTGGCCAATGCCGCCGAGCAATTCGCGGGCGGGGCGATCGAGGCGACCAACCGCGCCAATCTGCAGATTCGCGGGATCGGCGAGCAAAGCAGTGCGCTGATCGACAGGCTGCTCGCCGCCGGGCTTGGGCCACGCAACGCAGCGGGCGACGACGTGCGCAACCTGATGCTCAGCCCGACCGCCGGGATTGACCGGCAGATGCGCTTCGACACCCGCGCACTCGCCGAGCAGATTCTCGACACGCTGCAAAGCCACCCCCGTTTCCACGAGTTGAGCGCCAAGTTCGCTGTGCAACTGGATGGCGGTGAAGCACTGGCGATGCTCGAACACCCGCATGATCTGTGGTTGTCGGCTTTCGAACGCGACGGCGAAGCGTTGCTCGCGTTCGGTCTGGCTGGGTGCCCGACGGATCGTGCGGTCGGCGCCGTGACGCTGGAAAACGCACATGCGCTGGTGGTGGTGGTGCTGGAGTTGTTCCTGGATCTGGCTCGACCCGAGCAGACGCGGATGCGTCATTTGCTCGATGAGTTGCCGATGCTGGCGTTTCTTGAACAACTCAGGGCACGCCTGCCGATCAAGGCGAACAGCGGTTGGCAGCGCACCCCGGCAACAGGCGATCTGCATATCGGCGCTCACCAACAAAACGCGGACAACCTTGTTTACGTCGGCGCGGTGCCGCCCCTCGGTCGCCTCGACCCGATCATGCTGCGCGGTGCCGCTCGACTGGCCCGCCAGTTTGGCGACGGCAGCCTGCGTTTCACGCCGTGGCAGAGTCTGTTGCTGCCCAACGTAAAAGCGAGCGATGCCGCTCAATTGCTCGAAAGCCTCAAGAGCCTGAACTTGTTGACCGAGGCCGTTGAGCCCTTGTCGAGAATCATTGCCTGCACCGGCTCAAACGGCTGCGGCAAAGGTCTGGCCGACACCAAGCACGATGCCCGACGACTGGCGACGCTGTTGCCCCAGGCGCAGAGCGTGCACTTGTCCGGTTGCACGCGTTCATGCGCAGCCGCTCACTGTGCCCCGGCGACGTTGCTGGCCGTCAGTGCCGGTCATTACGACCTCTATTTTCGCGATGCAGGGCTGCCGGGTTTCGGCGCGTTGCACGCACGCAATCTTACTATTGAAGCGGCCGCGACCCTGCTCGCCGCCCGCTCCCGGAGCCCCCTTGATGCTTGATTACATCCGCGACGGTCAGGAGATCTATCGCAACTCCTTCGCGATCATTCGCAGCGAGGCCAATCTGGCGCGCATCCCGGCCGATCTGGAAAAACTCGCGGTGCGGGTGATCCACGCCTGCGGCATGGTCGAGGCGGTCGACGGCCTGCAATTCTCTGAAGGTGCGGGCAAGGCCGGGCGCGATGCGCTGGCCGCCGGTGCACCGATCCTCTGTGATGCGCGCATGGTCTCCGAAGGCGTCACCCGTGCACGCCTGCCGGCGAACAACCAAGTGATCTGTACTTTGCGCGACGACAGCGTGCCGGAGTTGGCCCGCGAGTTGGGCAACACCCGCTCTGCTGCCGCACTGGAACTGTGGCGCCCGCATCTGGCAGGCAGCGTGGTGGTGATCGGCAATGCGCCGACCGCGCTGTTCTATCTGCTGGAAATGCTCGACGCCGGCGCGCCGAAACCGGCGCTGATCCTCGGCTTCCCCGTGGGCTTCGTCGGTGCCGCCGAATCGAAAGCAGCGCTGGCCGCTGACAGTCGCGGCGTGCCGTTCGTAATCATGCAAGGTCGGCTCGGCGGCAGCGCCATGGCCGCCGCTGCGGTCAACGCCCTCGCCACGGAGATCGAATGATGCAGGCAAAAGGACGTTTGATTGGCCTGGGCGTCGGCCCCGGTGATCCGGAGCTGATTACCGTCAAGGCCCTGCGCCTGCTGCGCGAATCGCCGGTGGTGGCGTACTTCGTCGCCAAGGGTAAAAAGGGCAACGCTTTCGGCATCATCGAAGCACACCTGCAAGACGCGCAAAATCTGCTGCCGCTGGTGTATCCGGTGACCACTGAAGTCCTGCCGGCACCGCTGTCCTATGAGCAGGTCATCAGCGATTTCTACGACGAAGCCGCCGAGACCGTGGCCGCGCATCTGGATGCCGGTCGTGACGTGGCAGTGATCTGTGAGGGTGATCCGTTCTTCTACGGTTCCTACATGTATCTGCATGATCGGCTGGCCAGCCGCTACGAAGCGCAAGTGGTGCCGGGTGTGTGCTCGATGCTCGGTGGCGCTTCGGTGCTGGGTGCGCCGCTGGTGTATCGCAATCAGAGTCTGTCGGTGCTCTCCGGCGTGTTGCCCCACGAAGAACTGAAACGTCGTCTGGCCGATGCCGACGCAGCGGTGATCATGAAATTGGGGCGCAATTTCCCCAAGGTGCGTCAGGTGCTGGAAGAACTCGGTCTGGCCGAGCGCGCGCTGTACGTCGAGCGCGCGACCATGGCCAATCAGAAAATTGTGCCGATGGATCAGGTCGAGCCGATGTCGTCGCCGTACTTCTCGCTGATCATTGTGCCCGGCGAACGGTGGCAAGGCTGATGACTGCATCCACCCCCGCCATCGTCATACTCGGCCAAGGCAGCCTGGCCACGGCCCGCCGGATTCAGCAGGTGTACCCGGCCGCGCAGATCCACGGCCTCGCCGGACGGGTTGAAGGCGCCGACTGCACCTATCAGGAATTCGGCGCGACCCTGCGTGAGCTGTATCAGCAGGACACGCCGATCATTGCCTTGTGCGCTGCCGGGATTGTCATTCGGACACTGGCGCCACTGCTGCTGGAAAAAGGCGCCGAACCAGCGGTGCTGGCCGTCGCCGAAGACGGCAGCGCTGTGGTGCCACTGCTCGGAGGCCTCGGTGGCGTGAATGTCATGGCGCGGGAAATCGCGGCCGGACTGCACGTCGCCGCAGCGATCACCACCAGTGGCGAATTGCGTTTTGGCACCTGCCTGCTCAACCCGCCGAGCGGTTATGCGCTGGCCGATCTGGAGCTGGGCAAGCGCTTTGTTTCCGATCTCCTGGCCGGGCACAGTGTGCGCATCGAAGGTGCGGCGCCGTGGCTGGAGCAAGCGCAATTACCGGAAGATCCGCAGGCGCAGCGCTCGATTCATGTTGGCAGCGCCGAGCGTGCAGCGAGTGCCAATGAGTTGCTGATTTACCCGCGCAGTGTCGCGGTGGCGGTGAGCAGCGCAGTGGCGGACCTGCCGAATGTCGTTCGCTCAGCGTTGCAGCAGGCGAAAGTCGCGATGCAGGCTTTGGCCTGTCTGGTGGCGGCCGATACTGAAATGGCTGCGGCGAATCTGCGCGAAGCAGCGCTTGAACTGGGTGTGCCGTTACGCTTTGTCGCGGCACAGGATGGCATCGAGGCACTGGCGCTTGCTGCCGTGCCGGAGGCGCAAGTCGTCACGGCGAACGCCATGGCAATCGCGATCACCGAACAGCCCTTGGACGTCGAGAAAGTCGGCCGCCCACGCGGTCGTCTGGCCGTGATCGGCCTCGGCCCCGGCGCGGCCGAATTGATGGTGCCAGCGGTGAAAGCCGAACTGGCCCGCGCCACCGATGTGCTCGGCTACGAAACCTACGTGCGCATGGCCGGCCCGTTCCGCGACGATCAAGTGCAGCACTGCACCGACAACCGCGAAGAAATGCAGCGCGCCCGCCACGCCTTCAGATTGGCCGCTCAGGGTCGTTCGGTGATTGTCGTATCGTCCGGTGACCCGGGCGTGTTCGCCATGGCGGCGGCGGTGCTCGAAGCGTTGCACGAATCGGATGATCCGGCCTGGCACAGCGTCGATCTGGAAATCCTCCCGGGCGTCTCGGCCTCGCTGGCCACCGCCGCGCAGGCCGGGGCACCGCTGGGTCACGACTTCTGCGTGATGTCGCTGTCGGACAACCTCAAGCCGTGGTCGATCATCGAAAAGCGTCTGGATCTGGCCGCCGAGGCGGATCTGGCGCTGGCGTTCTACAATCCGATCTCCCGCGCCCGTCCATGGCAGCTGGGTCGGGCGCTGGAAATCGTCGCGCAGCACCGCACGCCTGAAACGCCAGTCGTGCTGGGGCGTGACATTGGCCGGCCGGGACAAACCTTGCGGACCACGACGTTGGGCGCGCTGACCCCGGATCAAGTGGACATGCGCACGATGGTGCTGATTGGTTCGTCCACCACCTGCACGTTTCCTCGGGCGACGGGTGGTGACTGGGTCTATACACCGCGTTGGTATGGTGAAAAGCCGAATACCTGATCGCAGTTCTCTGCGGCACAGAGGTATTTGTAAGCAACTTCGATTGCGGTGAGATCTGGTCAAGACTTTTGGCTTTAATAATCACTGCAAACAACAAAGCCGCGAACCTCCGGGTTCGCGGCTTTGTGCGTTAATGCAACGGGCAATCTTTGAATGCAATTGTCGCCGGAGTATTCGGCGGAACAGTTTGAATGTCGTCTGATGTTTCGATGGTCATCACTTGAATCGCTTCGCGTTTGAATACGCGGCCCTTGCGCAATAACTTTCCGCCAAAGCGCATGGCTGCATATTCATTCAAGGACGGAAAGTGATGAGAAATTTTGAAAGTCAGACAGAGCACCCCGAGTTTATTTCGCCAGAAGAGTTTTCAGACGTATCCCGGGCAGTGAAGAAGTACGCCAGCTCGATGCAATACGATGCACTTATCCAGCACTACCAGTCATCGATTGAAACGGTCGAGCTGGATGAAAAGCTGTTGGCGGTGAAACTCTTTCAAGAGGTCATGACAGCAATACGCCGTAACCGCAAAACACCCGCGTCAGCATTGATTGATAGGATCAGTACGCGGGTGGAACACTATGTTTCGCGGCTGACCAATACGCTGACGCTGTTGTCCGGGGCCAGTTCACCGGTGCCGAATATCATGCATTTCGTCTGGGTAGGAGGCAGTGAAGTCGGGGTCAATCAGCGCGACTACATGAACATCTGGCGCGAAGTGCTGAAACCGCAGGATTACACCTTCAACCTCTGGTACGACAGTGACGCGCTGCTGGCCTTCGAGATGAACCGGGTCATTCTCGACAGCGCCAGGGTTCATGCGATGGAAACTGGAGGGGATCAAGTCACAAAACCCAGCATCCTGGCCCAAATGATCGAAGACCGCGCCCGCGTCCTCAAGCACCAGATGTTTGCGTATCTCAACCAGCCACAGTGGGCCGGGCGCGCGGACGAAGCGCGGATTGACCTGATGGTGCGCGCCTACGGCAACGATCGCGCAACGCTCGAAGCCTTTCGCCAGAAGTGTCTGGACACGCACCTGAACATGGTCGGGCCGGACCTGCATTTGCGTGACGTTCGCCACGAATTTGCCGGGCACTTTTTGCAGGATGTCTACCAGCGGGAAGTCGCCATGCGCGGCAATTTCGCGGCGGCCAGTGATGTCGTGCGGTTGCAGGCCGAGTATCTGGAAGGTGGCCGTTACAGCGACATAGACTACTTGCCGCCGCTGGCCGAGAAGTTGGGCGGCGTCGATATAACAGGTTTCCATCCAGACGAACGACTCTGGGTATTGAAACTGTTGCTGGATCACAACCAGGAGTTGATGCCAGGGCGGGACCCCCTTCGGTACAAGAACGAAACAGGCGCAATTCCCGCAGGTCATGAAGAGGCATTAACCGCGTTTGCACGTAGTAAGCCCGCTCTTCAGGACATTTTCGTTCCCCCGCCAGTCAGTCGGGTTCCCCAAGACGCTATTCGATTGGGTACTGCGTTTAGCGATCCTTCAAGAGGGGAAATGAACGCTCATATGCTGGCGCATCCCGGCGCGGACATGACCCTGTCCATTATGGAAGTCATCCGGTTCAACTATGACTGCCTTTATGAGGTTGACCGCCGGATGGTTGCAACAGGGGCTGATTGGGCAAACGCTCGTCGCGTGGAGGACATCATTGTTGAGGTGCTGGAGGAGAGAAAGTCCCAGGGCATCACACTTTCCCACGCGGATATGCGCTACATGGGGCTCTTGGGTGCTGCAATTCACAAGTACTACTCGGACGGGATTCGCCCCGAAGCGCGCGGCACGATTGTATTGACCGGTCCGTCTGCGGCGAGTGCAGGCGTCGGTAAGTACACCGAAACACATCTATTGCTTGAGCAGTGGGCAGCCGTTCGCAAAGAACTCAAGTTGACTGAAGGCTTTAACTTATCCACAGAGGAAGAAAACATCACCGGCTGGACCGTGAATGATGAGCCCGAACAATGGCTGAAAAAAGAACAGGAAAAGTGGCAGTCCGGCAAGCTCAAATCCCGTTACGCCGGCAATCTCGCCGAGTTATTGAAAGGACAAACCCTGACCTTCAAACAAGGCTGGCCGGTAATCGAAGGCAAACCGGTGTTGTTGACGGCCGTGCTGCAACAACTGATGGACGACCTCGGCGAACCGTTCATCCGTGCGATGAAGGACAAGTTGAGCGGCGATATCACCTTCGATAAAGCGTTTTCCATCGGTTTCGACAGCCGTCAGCAGATTCTTGCGCAACCCGTCAGTGACCTCCCCGTTTCGCTGGGCGCCGAGTCCACCAGTAACCTCAACGAACTGTTCACTCGCGTTGCTCATGGCTCGCTCGGTGTCGAGCACCTGAGCCCGTTGTTGCGCGTCATGCTGGGGGGCGTGTTCGGCGCCACGACTCTGGATGCCGAAGGATTCGGCAAGGTGTGGCAGGAGGTGTCGAACATCGCCCGGGACACCACAGAGGCTGGCGTGTTCGCCCGTTACCACGCCATCGAAACAGCCCTGCATCAGCGGCAGGCGCCAGTACTTGAGAGCGGCGTTACGCGCCTTGCCCAACCTGACCCGCACACCGCGCAAGAGCTCAAGGTGCTCGCGTTGAACGAAGCGCTGACGCTGACCCAATGGCGCGAGCGTATCGGGCAGATAAACAGCACTGCACAGCGCGAATATCACACGCAAATCCTCCAGCGCGGCGGGCAGGTACGAGACGTGTTTTTCAAGGCCGGCGCGGTGTCCGCGCGGCAGGTGCCGCAGGATCTGCTGATGCGCACCGGTGGCGATCCGGGTCGTCGCTGCTATCCGTTGGCGTTGCTGATGGCCTCGGCATTGGGGCTGGGCGAGTCGGCCGAGCGTGCGCTGATCGGTCGGGTGGCCAATGCCGGCCTGTCGCCGGACGACCCTGATTCGCGGGCATTACTGCTGGCGCTGGATGAGTTGCACGAAGCCACCGCGACCGAGGTGGGTACGCCGCAGGGCGTGCATGGCCTGGAGAGTATCGTGCAGACGCTGGAGGCGAAAACCGCGCCGGCGATACTGCTGCTCAATACCGGTGATCATGCGCTGTTGTTGGCCAAGGTTTTGCTCAGGGGGGAGGTTGTCTATCGTTTTTACGATCCCAACTTTGCGATCTTCGGCTTTGCCGGGGTACGCGAGCTGCAATTGGGCATGGAACGCTACTTGGGTGATGGTGACGGAGCGATAGCGCGTCTTTATGGCCTGGGTGAGCTCGACACGGCGCAGTTCAAGGTGACCGAGTTGAATGCGGCGAGGATTGCCGACAAGGTGCTGTCGTCGAACGTGAAGATCGGTCGTTTTCTGCAAAACGGCGTGATCACTGATGCTCAAGGCGCTTCGGTCTGGGAAAAGCAAGCTGTCGGACGCACGCGCTCGCTGGGTGACAACTCGCGCATGGGTGCCAGCCTCGCGCAACTTGATGCCCGCTACTGGGCGCAGGCACTCGATGAGGCGACCACACGGTTGCGCAGCGAGTACAAGCTGGGGCGTGAATACCTGCCCTTGCTGGAGACAGTGGAAAAAGCCCCCGGGGCAGGGTATTCGCTGACCTTGGTCAACGCGCGCCAGCCGAAAAATACCTTCAAGGTCACCACCGTCGATGTGCGCTTCAGCAAGATCAAACAGCACCTGCAGCGCCTGGTAAAAACACTGGCCGGCAGGGACAGCGGCGCGAGCGAAGCCGACGGCGGCAGTCGCTTGAGTTTTGCCTTTGCGATCCAGACGCTGATCACGGAGATGCGCCATCGCGACTACCTGGCCGGCGACGCGCAAGTACCGGCGTTGTCGATCGCCCTGCAAGTGCAGGTCTACGTCAACTATGCCCAACTGGGCTATGGCGTATTGAGTGACACGGCGCAGATCATCGGTTTGGTGCGACAGGTGGCGGCGAGCGAGCAGGCACTGGCGCTGCGTCAGTCGTCTATGTCTGGACGACTGTTGGGGCGTGTGTCGACGGGGGTTGGGGTCGGATTTTCCCTGGTCAATATCGGTTTCGACATCTATGGACTGAGCGTCGCGCAAAACCAGGAGCAGCGTTCGCGATTCGCTACGCAACTGGCGTTTGATGTCGCGGCATTGGGGCTGGATATTTTCGCCTTGGCCGTCGGTGGAGCCGCAGGCGCTGCGGCAACGTTTCTGTCGGTGCCGTTGCTCGGTGTCGGCATTGGTGCGACGGCCATCGCCAGCAACCTCGGGCAGATCAGCGACAAGGCGCAGGCTGTGGGCGCGCATCTGCGCAAGATTCAGGACGCTTACGGGCAAGGCGCTTATACGCGCAAGGATGGTGTGCTGAGTTTCGAGCCGGAGGCTGTGATCACTCATCTCGATTTGCACGGCAATCAGATCCGCTTCGACAGTCAGAAGTTTTACCCAATGACTCGCGGTGGCCTGGAACTGCCGCAGATCGACCCGAGTCCGCAGCGGTTGGGTCAGGCGATCAATATCCGTGAGGCGCTGGAGTTGCCGCAGGTCATCGGCCTGATCCGCCCCTCGCCCGATGAGCTGCACACCGTGGTACTGCCCTGCACGCCGGGCTGTTATTACGCTTATGAGTATCAGGTTGGCACAGCCGGTTACCCGTATCAGCCCAGCACCGGAGAGTTGGAGCGCGAGCCGCTGACATCAAGTGAGATCAGCTCGCCGGATCTTTTATCGGTTGTTAACCCCGGCGCGTTGATCCAGCACTTGTTGAATCCGCGTATCGAAACCCAATACCCCCATTTGCGTAACAGCGCCGTGGATAAGCTGGAACTCGACAAACAGGGCAACCGACGTTTCTATTTCTTTGCCAATACGCCGATTCCGCACATTCTTTACAAGCTGACGCCGGTCTGCCAGCCGACGAAAATAGTCGTGACACTGGATGCCCTGGTTCGCCAGTTGGTGGTGCCACAACTGCCACCGGAGTGGCACACATTCATCAGTTACGAAATCACTGCCCGCTCGACGGGAGTGTCTCAGCTCAGGCTGACCCCGGGATTGGTGACCGTTGCACTGAAAGCGGCAGAGCCTGGTCAATGGGCGGTCAACGCACCGTGGGTCAAAGACACGCAGATTCACTTTGAGGGCGACTCCCTGCTGATCGACGGCATACGGCTGGATGGGCGCGTGGACTTTCTCAGTCTGGCCGGTGGCGAGCTGTTTCAGGTTGATCGCACAGGCAAGCGCTTGAGTCTGCTGTCCATCACGGTCGAGGACAACAGCGTGGCGCCGGGCGATGGCGCCTTTGGGGTGACCCTTGAAGACCGTGGCAGTCTGCCGAAAGCCCTGGCGCGGATCCGTCAACTGGCCAAGGTGCAGCGATTGGCCGCGGCCTACCTTCCGCTGTACAAGTTCAAGGTGCCTTTCACGCCGGCAGCTCAACCGGTGTTCACCACGGCTTACTTCGACACCGCGAATGATCGGGTGCTGTATGCCCGGGATTTGCCGAAGGCGGTCAATGAAGGCCTTCTGCTCGGCGGCGTCAGCGGTCAACACGCCTGGTTCTACCACCCTGACCATCCCACCCTCTGGCGTGTCGACACCGTCACCGGCACGGTCAATCACCGCTATCGGCTGATGAACGCGGACGGCGGTTCAACGATCAGCGCTGTCGAGCAATTCGCTGACGGGCAACTGCGGGTGACGCAACACATCAGCAAAAGGACAACGTTCGGCGCCAACATGACCATGGATTATGTGATCACCGCCCAGAGCCTGACACTCGTCGGCATCAACACTTGGGAAACCTGGCGCCACGATCGGGTGTTTGCCAATGACGAACAGGACTGGAGCCTGTGGATCGAGCGCTTGCAGCCAGAGCAAACCTTCGATGACGGAACGCCAGCCATGGCTGAGTCGATCAGCACCTGGAAACCCACTCCGTTTGTGAACGGGCGTGTGCATCTGCTTAGTGAGTTCCAGTATTCGGTGTGGATTCGTTTGCACGACAACGCGTTCTATCGCGATGACAGTGGTTCGCCCGAACGTGCCATGCTGATGTGGGATCAGGTCGATGCATCAAGCCAGCTGTTTTTCGACAAGCACCGGACAGTGCTGATTCGCAGTTACGGCGACCCGAACGACCCGGGCGGTTTTATCGATGACATTCTCGAGACGGATGTCGTTGAAGTCGCTTCGCTTGGCGGTCGGTACATCGCCACCCGAACGGACGGACGACTGTTCGAAGTCGACCGCGATGCCTCGCTGAAATTCGTCGGTGTCGGCCAGCGCTGGCTCGCCAGCCACCCGGACTGGCTGGCGGCACTTCCCGCGTTGATGAAAACCACGCAAGAGGCGCCGTTCCCGATTATCGGTTTGCGCAATCTATCTGGCAGTGGCGTTCTCGCGGCGTGGTGCGTCGGTGAGCGGCTTCTGTTGGCGGACATCGGCCACGGCAGGGAACTGTCGCTGCTGGGGCTGACCCCTGATCAACAGGCTGCCTGGCTGCTGGATGTTTCGGCGGGGCAACTCTACCGTCAGACGCTGGTCCGGATCGACGCATTGCATTCTGCGTTTGCCGGCGAGCAACTGCTGCGTCCCGAACGCTTGCCAGTGGCACAGAAGGTCTGGGCGCAATGGACGTTTGCCGAGGTGACGGCACACGGACAAGGCCTGCTCGGGTGCACTCGCGATGGGGTGAATCTGCAACTGCTGGATCAGCAGCCCGCGCTTGTCATCAGCGTGGAAAATCAGTGGTCGTATCTTCCGGGGCAAACGCCGACACAGTTGCAGGCACGTTTGAAAACACTGCTGCAGGGCCAAACCCACGCGCCGGTGCTGACCGTGGAAAACGCCGGAAATCGTTACAAATACTACGTGCCGCAACTGGATCGTCTGTTCGACGTCGCCGGGCGTGCGGATGGCCAATGGGCGGTTTTTCTGGGGACGCGCAACGCGTCGGTACCGATGCTCTTCGACCCGGTGGATGGGCTGATCTTCAGTCGTGGTGCGGCGCCTGACATCTGGCTTGGGAACAGCTATGCCCAGCGTGAAAAAGAGGTGCTGACCCTGGAAATGAACGGCGTGGTCAGCGATGTCGTGGCGATGCTGCCCGATGGCGTCGACAAATTGCTACTGACGTTCGGTGCGCAGGCATCGACCTATCGGATCTCGGACGAAGCCTGGCAGCGGCTGGACTGTATCGTGCTCGATCCCCGACAGCCGGAGGGCGCTGAAGAGTCGGTCATCGGTACGCTGGTTCTGGACATGGCCGACTGCCGACATCTACTGGTGTCGCTGGTCGACGGGCACTTGCTGTTCAGCGATCCGGACAATGCGCACACGCTGATTGTGCGTGACGTCAAACCCGAAGACGGTGCATCGGGCGTGCCGGTGCAAATCAGCATTAACGTCGCCGGTCAGTACGAGAGGTTACTGCTGGATCACTGGCTGAATGTTTTGGAACAGCGTCAGGGTAATAATGGGGAGGTCACAATCGCGGAGTTCTTTAATAACGGCATCTGACATATAAAGGAGAATTAAAAGTGTAAGGTCGTGAGCAATAAGCTCACGGCCTTTTTTATTTTAAATGATGATGAAGTGTGTGCGGTTGCTCCGTATTTGTTGGGGTTCAAGTGGCCTGGGTGCCGGAGTGAAATATAAAGTTCCAAAAAGGCGAAGTTACCGGATTTTGCCGGTGCGAGCTTTTCAAGTGCCGGAAAATAATTGAATCTTTTGCGGTTTGAATTCGCTGTTTTCAATCGTTAGCGTGTCCTCTTTGGTTAATCTGATGAGTTGGAACTTATGCGCAATGTTCAAGGCGTTAATGGTGAAGTCGAATTCGTAAAACTTTTCAAGCTGGCGGATCTTGAAGCGGCGCTAGTCGCTCATAAAGGCAACAAAAGTTATGAGGCGATGTTGCGTTATTACTTCGCTTGCGTGGCCGCAACAGATTCGTCGCAACTACCTGAACCGTTGGGATTGTTCCGTCAGACACTTGAACAAATGCTCGGCAAGGGGCGGGTCCGCCGCGATGGCGAACTGTCTTCGGCGGCAGGGCAAATCTACGACAAAGTGCAAGGGTTCGAATCACGTGTTCAATCGGGCATTGCGTTGCTGAAAACCCCGACGAGCGCCGTACCCAAAAACCTGCATTTTGCCTGGTTGGGTGGTGGCCTGGGCGCCATTCAGTGCGATTACCTCAATATCTGGAAACAGGTGCTGGCGGATCACGGTTACACGTTCAATCTCTGGTACGACAGTGATGCCCTGCTGGCGCATCAAACCAACAAGCTGATTGTCGAAGCCGCCAAGGCCGATGCCTTGGGTCAATTCGCAGGCCAGGATCTTACGCCAACAGAACTGGCTGACCATTACGAGGCACGGGCGATTGTTCTGAAGCAACAAATGTACGCCCACATCAATGCCGCCGTGGCAAACGGCGGCACCGCCGATGATGCGCGAATCGACTTGCTGGTTCGCGCCTATGGCCAGGATGCCGATGCGCTCGAAGCACTCCGTGAACGTAATCGCGGCAGCATGCAGGAAATGGCCAAGGCCGGCTTCAATTTGCGTGATCTGGACACGCGCGAAGTACCGTTGCAACTCCAGGATATCTACGAGCGTGAAATGCGCTTGCGCGGCAATCTTGCGGCGGCATCCGACGTCGTTCGTCTTGAAGCCCTGTATACCGAGAGTGGCAGTTATGCCGATGTGGATAACCTGCCACCCCTGGTGGAAAAAATGGGCGGTGTCGATGTTCAGGCAATGGGGACGAGTGAGCGCCTCGGCGTCTTGCAGTTGTTGCTGAATGAAAACCCTGGCTGGATGCCGGGGCGTAAAAACTCCGAAGGTCACTTGATGCGCATTCCGGAAGAGCATTTGCCGGCGCTGCGGACATTCGCGAAAAGTTCTCCTGCACTGAGTCAGGTGTTTCAGGCACCGACCGATTTGCAGGCCCGCCCATTCATGCTGCGTGCCGTATCCGAAGGCCAGAAGATCAATAACGCGTTCCTGATGGCTCACGCCGGCTCTGCCACGTTGCAAACGGTTATTCAACGTATCCGGTTCAACTATCAACTGATCGATGCCACGATGCTGCTGGCGACGCAGCGCGGTATCGCATTGACCGATGGTCAAACCAGGTGGAAGCTGGCCGAGTCTATTCTGGAGAAATTCTACGGTTCACTGGGCGCACTGCCGGATATTCAGGAGATTCCTGCAAGATTTCTGGCATTTTCCGCCGCAACTTACTTCAGTGATGGCATCCGTCCTGGCAGCGAGGGCACCATCTATCTGACCGGCCCCGGTGCGGTCATTGATGGCATGGCCGATTACGCCATGGTGCATTTCAGTGATTCGCAGGCCGCCATGATCAACGCAGAGTCGGCCATTGCCCGTTATGCCTCGGTCAACCGGTCCACCGAAGAGGAACTGGATCACTCCTGGAAAGACAACACGGAAAACGACGCGGACTGGCTGAAAATAGAGAAGGAAAGCTGGAGCGCCGGCGATTATACGACCCGCTACAACGGTGATCTCGGCGAACTGCTCAAGGGCTCGACCCTTGAGTTTGAACACGGCTGGCCGTTGATCGAAGGACGCGCGGTGTTGCTCACTGATGTCTTGCAGCGCCTGGTCGATGGACTTGGCGAACCCTTCATCAACGCGATGCGCGAAGGGCATAACGGTGCAATCACCTTTGAGCAACCGCTGCCGCTGAGCTTCGCCGATCGTCAGTCGATCAAGCAGCAACCTGCCAGTGCACGGCCTCCCGTGTTTCCAAACGATGCAAAATTCCAGACGCTGGGGCTGGACGAAGTGCTGGCCGGGCTGGGGCATGGAGAACTGGACATTGTCCAGACGACTCCGCTGCAGCGTCTGGCACTGGGCGCGTTGTTGGGGATGGATTCACTGCATAACCAGAACTTCGCGACATTCAGCGGTGCTCTGGATAACCTCGCCAACGGTGTTCGCGACCTCGGCGCATCGAGTCGTTACGCGGCTATCGAGCGACATCTTTATCAACGCAAGGACTCTGCCTTTCTTCACGGTCTGGCCGCTGACTTCATCGACGCTTCAACGTCATCGACCAGTGCGCTGGAGCTGAAGAAGGGCGCGCTGACGAAGGCACATACCCTGCAACAGTGGGGCCGTTATGTGGCGCAGATCCAGCAGGTCGCCACCCTCGAGCATCGCTTGCAGATCGGTGAGCGGGTGGATCAGGTCTTTGCTCAGATGAATGCCAGCAGCGTCCAGCCGGTACCGCAGGATTTGATGCGCAACGGTCTCGGCGAGACCATCGGCGGGCGCTGCTACCCCCTGGCGTTGATGATGAGCGCCGCCCTGACCCAAGGCGAGAAGGCGTCCCATCGTCTGCGCGAACGTTGTTATCTGGCCATTCTCGAGCCGCAGCAGAGTGATTCGATTGCCTTTGTAGAAGCGTTGGAAGAAATGCGAGGAACACCACTGGGCGAGGTCGGCACGTCCTTGAGTCGGGGTGATCTGGCGCAGATCACCACTGCGCTGGAAAACCACGCGACCAACCGCACGCTGATGCTCAACTCTGACAATCATTCGATGCTGGTGGCAAAAACGGTGTTGGACAAGGTCAGCACCTATCACTTTTATGACCCTAATTTCGGCGTCTTCGAGTTCACCGACCCCGTCATGTTCAAGACGGCGCTCGAGCATTTTTTCCTGAAGATGGGCATGGCGAAATACTATGCCGCGTACGGTGCCGGTACCCGGCCGACCTTCGATCTGGTCGAACTGGACGGTGAACGAATAGCGGCCTTGCCGCTGTCGGCCGGGTATGAAGTGGCCAAAGTCCTGACAGCGGACCCGTTGCCGGGACAACCGGCACAAAAGCTGCGCCAGCGTTTGAATAGCGCACATGGGCGGTCGTTGGCCGACAATGCGCATCTGGGGCGAAGCCTGCTGGGGCTGGACAGCCATTGGTGGGGCCAGCAAATGGCTGAGGCGACGACGGCTCTGCAAGAGCTGCATCCTTCGGCAAGCACGCTGGTGCCGTTGTTCGACACCCTTGAGGTCACGCCCGAAGGCAAGTATCGACTGAGCCTGATTGATCCGTCGAAGCCTGAACACGTGGTTGAAGTGCTCAGCGAAGACCATCGACTGCTGCGGATCAAGACCTGGTTGTCCGAGCAGTTTTCCAATCTGGCGCGCAAACCGCAGCCGACGGCGGGCGTGATCGATCCGACCGAGGCCGGCAGCGTGCATACCCTTAATGCCGGTTTCACCATTCAAGCGTTGATGAACGCGTTGCGCAGCCGCGAAGGCGAGGGCCGCACGCTGACCACAGCCGTGCGCCTGCACGCTTACGTCAACTATGCACAGTTGGTGCATGGCAACGTGGTGGACGTGGTCGGACTGATTCGTCTGGTGCGCACGGCACTCAATGAAGAAAAGGTTATCGCTCGCACCGTGGCGCCGGTGGTCAGCGAAGCGCTGGGCCACGCCGCCAATGAGGGTGTCGGCGCTGTGCTGGGGCTGGCCAACGTCGGCTTTGATATCTATCAGTTGGCGACTGCCGAGGACGATGTCGAAAAGGCTCAGTTCGGCACTCAATTGGCTTTTGACTCGGCCAGCCTGGCATTGACAGGGGCGGGTGTGGGTGCGGCATTGACCGGAGCCTCGACGGCGGCGGCGGTTTTGGGCGGGGTCGGCGTGATCGTCGGCGGCCTTGCTGTCGGTGTCGCGGCACTCGCTCAGGGCTTTGCCGGCATTGCGCGTGATGCGCAGGCCGTCGGCAAATTCTTCGCTGACCTGGAGCACGCTTATCGCGGAGTCGGATACCGCTTCGATGCCACTCTTGGGGTCTGGACTGTGCAGCCTTCGCTGCTGGTCAAACGCATTGATCTGGGCAAGGGTAAATTGCACCTCGACAGCCCGAAGCTGTACCCGTTACGTGACCACTTCGGTGTACCGGACTACGACGTCGACTATGCCCGGGCGATTGATATCCGCCAGCAGTTGCACCTGCCGGGAGAGATCGCCTTTACGCCATCCGCCGGGCAGACCATCGTGCTGCCGTGCACACCGCAGACTTGCTACGGCTACGAGTACAAGGCGTTGCCGTTTGCCAACTGGCGCCACGACAGTGGATTCGATACGGCTCGGCGTCTGGAAAAAATTCAGGCGGACGGTACATGGCTGTTCCGGTTTTCGTTTTATTCGTTTCCTTCCGATTACATCGTGCAGCGACTGTTTGCCGATTATCGCGAGACCACCCTCGAAGTGCAGTTGGACGCGGTCGAACGCACGCTCGTGGTGCCGTCGCTGCCAAGTGCCTGGAAAGGCAAAGTCTCCTACAAAATTTCCAGCGCCGGGGCGTCCTGCACACTGGTGCTCAATCGCGGCGCCAACGTCGAGTTGCAGTCGCCGAGTCTGAAAAGTTGCCGCTGGGTGCTGGAGGCGGGCTGGGCCGGTGAAGCGGATATCCGCATCGAACGGGGTGATCTGTACATCGGCGATGTTCACGTGAAATTGTCCGGTCATGGGGCTCATGCCGTGCTGATCCGCACGGCCGGTCAGCAACTGTTTTACGTTGATCAGGTCAAGCGTCAGCTGGACATCCTCGAACAGAGTGCGCCCGCCGGGCTCGATGAGCAGGCGTTGCTCGAGCACTACAAAGCGTTGGCTGGCGAGCATCGTCTGCTGCTGCCCTACACACCGATTCATGACTGGCTGATCCCGTTCGAATCACCGCAGCAGCCCCGTCACGTCACAGCCTGGTATGACGCCCACGAAGAGCGCTTTCTGTACATCCGCACCGAGGACGCCGGGGACACCGAGGAGGCGCAACTGGCGCTGGTCGCCGGTGGCTATGCGTACTTCTGCGTAACGGACAGCTACGACATCTGGCAGGTGGATGCACTCAGCGGCCTGCTCAAGTATCGATACCGTCTACTGCTCGCCGAAGGCGACAGCACGATTGGCAAGTTCCAGACCGATGCCCACGGCGTGATTCATTTTGTGCAAACCGTCAGCGATGTCGATGGCCCGCGCGAGTTGAGTTATCTGATCCATGACGGTCAGTTGCTGCTCAGTTCGGTGACTTACGATCTGCACCGTGAGCTGCAGTCCATCGCGTTTGCCAGTGATACGCTGGCCGACTGGTCATTGTTATTGGGCCAGTATCTGACCGCCCCTGTGTTACCCGAGAAGGAAGAGTTCACGGTTGTGGACTGGCAGCCGGCGGCCTATGTTTCGGTCAGTTGGGCATTCGCTACGGACAAGCGCGACCTGGTATGGATCCGCAGTGCAGATCGACTGCTGATCCATCCACAGCCGCTGGCTCGTCATGCTCGCGGTTGGAAAAATTCGATCAGGAACCTCAACGATCTGGTACTGATGCCGATGCCGGACGACGCTGATGTGTTCTTCGTTTACAACCGGATCGACCAGACCCTGTGCCGCCAGCAGCGAGCCGTTACGCAGGGCCAGGCGCAATGGTCCAACCGCTGGATCGAGCCCGAAGGGTTGACGCAGGTGGTGGCCGTCGACGGGGGGTATCTGGTAATCGACGATGCTGGACGCTTCTTCAATCTGACCGTCCAGGGCGATCTGCTCTTGGGCGGCCTCGGTGAACAATGGTTCAAGGATCGGTCGCAATGGTGGCTTGCGCTGGCGTCGGTCGCCAAGCGCTATCCAGTCGACAGTTTCGCCATTGTCGGGTTACGCAACGTCGCCGGTAACGGCAACCTCAACGCCTGGTTTGTGAATGACCGCCTACTGTTGTGTGACCTGGGGCGCGACCAGGAAGTGCGCCTGCTGGGCCTGACGCCGGATAACAAGGCCGGTTGGCTGTTCAATCTGTCCAGTGGCGAGATCTGGAGCCAGGAACTGATTGAGCCGCAGAACCTCGACCGTGCTTTCGGCAAGGGTTCGCAGCTGTTAGAGGCAGACGCACTGCCGACCCCGAGCCAGGAGTGGGCCGAGTGGCAGTTTGCTGAAGTGCGTGTTGATGGCTCCGGGTTATATGGCACAACACGCGAGGGCGTGTCGATGAAGCTGCGCTATCAGGCGCCGGAGGTGGTCTGTGCGGTCAATCGGCACTGGGTGATGTCGCAGGACGGCCCTCTGGTCGCACGGTTGCAAGGGTTGTTGAGCGAGGTGGATCACGAAGATTTCGTTTCCGTCGAGTCCGCGCCTGACAACCTGCAATGGTATGACGTGCAAAGCGCCAGGCTGCTGCACATCACCAGTAACACCCTGCCCACTGACTTCGCGTTGCTCGGCACGCAAAACCCGTCACAGAGCGAGGCGCCAACCAAGGTGTTGCTGCACCAGCCTCGGGACGGCACGGTGCAGGTTTACCCGGGTATGCACAGCCTCGGGAAGTTCGACTACCTGGAGCGCGATGCTCACGTGGTGACCGTGGCGGGGCAGAACAGGCTGGATGATCTGCTGCCGTTGATTCCCGATGACGTCAACACGATGGTGCTGCGGCTGGGACAGGGTAACGTCACCTGCAAGCTGTCGAAGGCCGCCTGGTTGCGACTCGACTCGCTGATCATCGACTGCCGGCATGCGCTGGGTGAAGTGCCGGCGGTGCCGGGCAAGTTGATCTGGGATTTTGATTCGCCGGAAAAACTGCTGTTCGAGATCATCGGGGATCATCTGCTGATCGTTGACCCGGACAGTGAGCACAGCCTGATCTTCCGGGATGTCTGTGCCGCTGACGTGACGTTGCGTGGCGAGGTCTTCCTCGCGTTCAAAAAACAGCAATCCCATGCCATATCGACATGGGTGCAGCGCTTGCAGGCCGGCAACGTGCGCACGAAAAACGTGACGTTGCAGGCGCTGATGGCAGAGCCGGCGAGCGCCGGTTAAGTCAGGCCGACAGCAAAACGCCGCGAACGATAGCGTTCGCGGCGTTCTGCTGTGCGGTCATTACCCCGGTGTCAGCTCTCAGGGCACCAGATAGCCTTTGACCCCGGTGAAGATGATCTGCGCCGCCAGGGCGCAGACAAACAATCCCATCAGACGGCTGACAATCTGCAAGCCCTGATCACCGAGAATCCGCTCGATGCGGTTCGACAGATACAGCACCACGCCGACCGTGAAACTGGCCAGGGCAATACTCATGATCGCTGTGAGTTTGTCGTCCCAGTGCGGCTGGCTGACGCCCATCACCAGCAGCGCACCGATGGTGCCGGGGCCGACGGTCAGCGGAATGGTCAGCGGCACGATGGTCACGTCTTGCTGCACATTGTCGGTTTGCACCACTGACTTGCCTTGGGCCATGCCCAGCGCCGAAATGAACAGCACGCTGCCGGCGCCGATCCGGAAGGCATCCACTGTGATGCCGAACACATCGAAAATCACCCGCCCGAACAGATACAGCAAGACACTGGAGACCAGGGTGGCGATGGCTACTTTCCAGGCCAGGCGTCGTTGCTCCTTGCGCGAATAACCCCGGGTCAGGCTGATAAAGCAGGACAACACGAAGAACGGGCTGTAGAGCACCAGCATCTTCAGGTAAACGCTGAATAACACGTGGAGCATTGGGCAAGCTCACTGGCGAGGGAAGTCGAGGGAGTCTATCAGGCGCCAAACAGTCTGTCGGCTCAGGACGGTAGTGGGGTGGCCCGGTTCTGCTGATCACGCTGGGCAACCCAGTGCTCGATCAATTCGCGCAACTGCGACAGCTCGACGGGTTTGGACATGTGCCCATCCATCCCCGCTTGTCGCGCGCGCTCCTTGTGCTCGGCGAGGATGTGCGCCGTCAGCGCGACGATCGGCGTGCGGATCCGTTGGTTGCTGACTTCCCACGCACGCAATTGCTGGGTCGCGGAGAAACCGTCCAATACCGGCATTTCACAATCCATCAACACCAGATCGTAACGCTGGGCTTTCATCGCTTGCAGCGCTTCTTCGCCGTTGCTGGCGGTATCCGGTTGCAGGTTGAGTTTGCCGAGCATGCCGCGAATCACTTTGGTGGAAATCGTATTGTCTTCGGCGACGAGGATGCGGAAGTCGCTGGGCACTTTCGCCGCTGTGGCCGGGGTGACCACTTGTGGCTGAAACACTACCTGACCTTTGTTGCGCTGGTTGAGTTCGTCCGCCAGGGTGGTCTTGAGGGTGTAGCCGGCCACCGGTTTGGCAAGGATGCGTTTGATCCCCGAATTGCGCGCAATGATCTTGCTCGGCGCGTTGCTGATGCCGGTGAGCATGATCAGCAGAATGTCGTGGTTCAGGCTCGGGTCTTCCTTGATCTTGGCCGCCAGTTGCATGCCGGTCATACCGGGCATGTTCTGATCGAGCAGGACCACATCAAAGTAATCGCGCAGGTGCGCCTTGGTACGCAGCAACGCCAGCGCTTCCTTGCCCGATGGCACGGCGCTGACGTTGAGGCCCCAGGCGCTGCATTGCTGCACGAGGACTTTGCGGCAGGTATCGTTGTCGTCGACCACCAGCACCCGTGCGCCTTGCAGCGGACTGTCGAGATCGGACGTTGGATGTTCGAGGCGGTCAGGGTCCAGCGGCAGGGTCAGCCACAGGGTGCTGCCCTGATTGGTGCCGCTCTTGATGCCGAATTCACCTTGCATCAAACGGATCAGTTGCCGCGCGATCACCAGCCCCAGATTGCCGCCCAGTCGATTGGCCGAGAGAAAGTGCTTGCTGTGCAGTTCGGCGTGCATCAGCGCGTCGCGCTCTTCTTGTTCCATCGGTGCGCCACTGTCCTGCACGGCGATGCGCAGGCGCGGTTTGCTGCTGCGCTCGTCGAGGGCGACCACAATCAGCACCTCGCCTTCTTCGGTTTTCTTCAGGGCGTTTTCCAACAGGCTCAGCAGGGTCTGGCGCAGACGCGTCGGGTCGCCGCTGATCACCCGTGGCACTTGCGGCTGAATGAAGCTGATCAGCTCGACATTCTGTTGTTCGGCCTTGGCGCGGTAGATGCTCAGGCAATCGTCGATCAAGGCGTTGAGGTCGAACTGCACGTCGTCGAGTTCGATCTGCCCGGATTCGAGCTTGGAGATGTCGAGGATCTCGTTGATCAGGGTCAGCAGTTCGTTGCCGGCGCTGTGGATGGTCTGCACGTAGTCACGTTGCTTGACCGACAGCGGCGTACCGAGCAGCAGTTCGGTCATGCCCAGCACACCGTTCATCGGGGTGCGGATCTCATGGCTGATCTTGGCGAGGAATTCGGCCTTGGCGTTGATCTCGGCATTGCTGGCGGCGAGGTCGCGGCTGATGCTGAAACGGCTTTCGGTGATACTGCGCTGACGCTCGCCCAGCGCAATGCTCATCAGCAGGCCACTGACGCAGATGAATGCCATCAACGTCATGATCAAGCCTTGCGGTGCGACCAGCGTCAGCCCCAGCAGCGCCGGAAGAATGATCAGCGTACCGATGTTGAACACCACCATCGCGGCCACGAACAGGCGTGCCGGGCGGTAGCCTTTCTGCCAGTGATAGGAGGCGACCAGCAACATGCTCAGGCCGGCCAGCGCCACCAGCGCGTAAGTGATGATGTTCAGCGGCAGGGTGTTGACGAACAACAGCAGCAAGCTACAGGTCACGATGAACAGGATGTCGCCCAGCAGCAGTTTGTTCAGCGGGTGCGGGCCGAGTGGAGCGAAGAAGCGCAAGGCGAACATCAACCCGGCCGGGGCGGTCAGCAGCAAGGCCAGATAGGCGCCCGGGGTCTGGATCGCGTGCCAGTTCGGCAGCCACGGGCCGGCGAGGTTGAGCAACAACAACAGACTGAGACCCAGCAGGCCTTCGCACACCGCCAGCCACAGGCTGCTGCGCGAACGGGAATAGGCGTAACGCACCAGATTATGCAGCAGCAGCATGCCGAGACAGCCGAACAGCAAACCGAAGATCAGCGTCTGATTATGATTGGCCGCGCTCATCACCGCCGATTGCAGGGTGATGTGCGGGCGCAACTGATGGTCGGAAACCATCCGCAGATAAACGTCGAGGGGTTTGTCGCTTTGCGGCAGCGGCAGCATGAAGTCGCTGCTCGGCAACGGCCGTTCGGCCTGGGGCTGGTCGGTGCCGGTGTTGCGTTGCTCGATCAGCTGGTCGCCGTCGAGTACGTATAGATTGAGGTGTGACAGGTCGGGGGCGAAGACGCGCAGCACTTGTTCGTGCTTGCCCGGCGCCAGCCGGAAGCGCAGCCACAAGGCGCCATCGGGCTCGGCCGCGGTGAGGCGATCAAGGTCGATGGGGCTGAATTGATTGGTGTAGCGAGCGGAACGGATGTCGCTTAATTGCAGATTGCCCTGATCATCAAGCAATACCGACCAGCCACTGCCTTGCGCGGCCTGGGCCGGAAGCATGCAGAGCAAGGTCAGCAGCGTGACGGTGAAGCTTATGGCAATCCTGAGCCAGCGCACGGCGAAATCCCTTCGTAGGTTGATGCCAGAATATAACGATGCGCGACGGCGGAACAGCCCGGCGAGGAAGGGCATCCTTCGCCGGACTTGGTGTGCAGCTTATTCCTGGGTTTCGCCACGTTCACGGGCAATGGCGCGGTAGCCAATGTCCTTGCGATAGAAGCAGCCTTCCCAGTCGATGGCCGCTGCCAGCTTGTACGCCTGCTGTTGCGCGTCGCTGACGCTGGCGCCCATGGCAGTGGCGCAAAGCACGCGGCCACCGGCGGTGACAACCTGACCGTCCTTCAGCGCAGTACCGGCGTGGAAGACTTTGCCTTCCAGCTTCGCCGCTGCGTCCAGACCGTTGATCGCCGCGCCTTTGGCGTAGTCGCCCGGGTAACCGCCAGCGGCCAGCACGATGCCGACGCTTGGACGCGGATCCCACTGCGCTTCAACCTTGTCCAGCGCCTGCGCCAGTGCAGCTTCAACCAGCAGCACCAGGCTCGATTGCAGGCGCAGCATCACCGGTTGGGTTTCCGGGTCACCGAAACGGCAGTTGAACTCGATGACTTTCGGGTTACCGGCCTTGTCGATCATCAGACCTGCGTAGAGGAAGCCGGTGTAGACGTTGCCTTCTTCAGCCATGCCGCGCACGGTCGGCCAGATCACCAGATCCATCACGCGTTTGTGCACGTCGGCGGTGACCACCGGGGCAGGGGAGTAAGCGCCCATGCCGCCAGTGTTTGGGCCGCTGTCGCCGTCGCCAACACGTTTGTGGTCCTGGCTGGTGGCCATCGGCAGAACGTTTTTGCCGTCGACCATGACGATGAATGAAGCTTCTTCACCGTCGAGGAACTCTTCGATCACCACACGCGAACCGGCGTCACCGAAAGCGTTGCCGGCGAGCATGTCGCGTACCGCGTCTTCGGCTTCAGCCAGGGTCATGGCGACGATCACGCCTTTACCGGCAGCGAGGCCATCGGCCTTGATCACGATCGGTGCGCCTTTTTCACGCAGATAAGCCAGGGCCGGCTCGATCTCGGTGAAGTTCTGGTAGTCGGCGGTCGGGATCTTGTGGCGTGCGAGGAAGTCTTTGGTGAAGGCTTTCGAGCCTTCCAGCTGCGCAGCACCGGCGGTCGGGCCGAAGCAGTCCAGGCCACGGGAGCGGAACAGATCAACGACGCCAGCGACCAGCGGCACTTCCGGGCCGACGATGGTCAGGGAAACGTTTTTCTCGGCGAAGTCTGCGAGCTGCTCGAGGGCCAGCACGTCGATGGCGACGTTCTCGCACTTGGCTTCAATCGCAGTACCGGCGTTGCCCGGCGCGACAAAAACCTTTTGCACGCGCGGATCCTGAGCCACTTTCCAGGCCAGGGCGTGTTCACGGCCACCGCTGCCAATGATCAAAACATTCATTTCAAAAACCTCGGATGACGCTAATTCTGTTGAGCGCCGCTGGGACGCTTTTCTGTGGGAGCTGGCTTGCCAGCGATGCAGGCGACTCGGTTCATCAGTCAGACCGAGGAGATGCTATCGCTGGCAAGCCAGCTCCCACATTTGGATCGAGTTGAATCAGTGACGGAAGTGGCGCATGCCGGTGAAGACCATGGCGATGCCGGCCTCATCAGCAGCAGCAATCACTTCAGCATCACGCATCGAGCCGCCCGGCTGGATCACTGCAGTGATACCCACCTTGGCCGCGTTGTCGAGGCCGTCGCGGAACGGGAAGAACGCATCCGACGCCATCACCGAACCGGCAACTTGCAGGCCGGCGTGCTCAGCCTTGATCGCGGCGATACGCGCCGAGTTTACGCGGCTCATCTGGCCGGCGCCGACACCGATGGTCTGACGGTTCTTGGCGTAGACGATGGCGTTGGATTTAACGTACTTGGCGACTTTCCAGGCGAAGATCAGGTCGTTGATTTCCTGTTCGGTCGGTGCACGCTTGGTCACGACTTTCAGGTCTTCGCTGCCGATCATGCCGATGTCACGGCTCTGCACCAGCAGGCCACCGTTGACACGCTTGTAGTCCCAGGCCGCTGCGCGGTCAGCCGACCACTCGCCGCAGGCCAGCAGGCGTACGTTGGCTTTGGCCGCGACAATGGCGCGAGCTTCTTCGCTGACGCTCGGGGCGATGATCACTTCAACGAACTGACGCTCGACGATCGCCTTGGCGGTCTCGGCATCCAGTTCACGGTTGAAGGCGATGATGCCGCCGAATGCCGACTCGGTGTCGGTGGCGTAAGCCAGTTCGTAGGCCTGACGAATGCCGCCTTCAGCGTCCGGGCTCACGGCCACGCCGCACGGGTTGGCGTGCTTGACGATCACACAGGCCGGTTTGACGAAGCTCTTCACGCATTCCAGCGCGGCGTCGGTGTCGGCCACGTTGTTGTACGACAGTTCTTTGCCTTGCAGCTGGGTCGCGGTGGCGATACCGACTTCGGCAGGCTTGGCCTCAACATAGAACGCCGCGCTCTGGTGCGGGTTCTCGCCGTAACGCATTTCCTGCGCCTTGATGAACTGGCTGTTGAAGGTGCGCGGGAATTCGCTGCGGCCTTCGGTGCTGAGTGTCTCGGCAGCCTGGTTCACGGTGCCCATGTAGTTGGCGATCATGCCGTCGTAGGCGGCAGTGTGTTCGAACGCCTTGAGCATCAGGTCGAAACGCTGAGCGTAGGTCAGGCCACCGGCCTTGAGGTTTTCCAAAACGTTGGCGTAATCGCTGGCATTCACCACGATGGCCACGTCTTTATGGTTTTTCGCCGCCGAACGGACCATGGTCGGGCCGCCGATGTCGATATTCTCGATGGCGGTCGGCAGGTCGCAGCCTGGCTTGTTGATGGTGGCTTCGAACGGGTACAGGTTGACCGCCACCAGATCGATCGGCTTGATGCCGTGTTCGTTCATGATTGCGTCGTCGATACCGCGACGACCGAGGATCCCGCCGTGGATTTTCGGGTGCAGGGTTTTCACCCGGCCGTCCATCATTTCCGCGAAGCCGGTGTAGTCCGCGACTTCCACTGCGGCAACGCCGTTGTCGCGCAGCAGCTTGAACGTTCCGCCGGTGGAGAGGATCTCGACGCCCAGAGCTTCAAGCTCCTTGGCGAATTCGAGGATCCCGGTCTTGTCGGAAACGCTGATCAAGGCGCGGCGGATCGGCAGGCGGGTAGTCTGGTCGGTCATCTCAATTTCCATCAAAAGCAAAGGAAGTCAGCAAAAAAGGCGACCGGTTTTACGCGGGC
>NZ_JBIUVJ010000016.1:74714-99654 GCF_044742875.1 Pseudomonas sp. NPDC087817 | reverse complement strand
CCTGACGGTTCTTCGGCTCGTGGGCAAAAGCCTGGGTCAATTTACCCAGCCATGACTTCTGCCCGTTGCTCGATCGATCTTCGCTCATAGCGATTACTCTGAATCCTTTGTTGTAACGATAGGGGATGGTTCGGGTTCGTCGTCCGCGTACGGATCGGGATACCCAAGTTCAGCAAGCAACTCGCGTTCCAGTGCTTCCATTTCTTCGGCTTCCTCGTCATCTATATGGTCGTAACCAAGCAGATGCAAGCAGCCGTGAATGACCAGATGTGCCCAGTGGGCCTTTAGTTCCTTGCCTTGTTCGGCGGCTTCGCGCTCGACCACGGCCACGCAGATCACCAGATCGCCCAGCAGCGGGATATCGAGAAACTCGTCGGGTACTTCGGCCGGGAACGACAGGACGTTGGTCGCGTAATCCTTGTGACGCCAGGTGTGATTGAGTTCGCGCCCTTCTTCCTCGTCGACCAGACGAATGGTCATTTCCGAGTCGGCGGTGCGTTGGCGCAGGGCCAGTTCGCACCATTGGCGGAAGTCGGCTTCACTCGGGGCGCTCGCTTCGGTAGCGATTTGCAGGTCTAGCTCAAGCATTTCGCGAAGTGTCCTTGGGCGCATCGTCACGGTTCTCGAAACGCTCGTAGGCTTCGACAATGCGCTGCACCAGCGGGTGACGCACTACGTCTTTGGGCTGGAAGTGCGTGAAGCTGATGCCCGGCACGTCCTTGAGCACTTCGATCACATGGTGCAGACCCGATTTGGTGCCTTTCGGCAGGTCGACCTGGGTGATGTCACCGGTGATGACCGCCGTAGAGCCAAAGCCGATCCGGGTCAGGAACATCTTCATTTGTTCGACGGTGGTGTTCTGACTTTCGTCGAGAATGATGAAACTGTTGTTCAACGTGCGACCGCGCATGTAGGCCAGCGGCGCAACTTCGATCACCTGACGTTCGATCAGCTTGGCCACGTATTCGAAGCCGAGCATTTCATAGAGTGCGTCGTAGAGCGGGCGCAGGTACGGGTCGATTTTCTGCGACAGGTCGCCGGGCAGGAAGCCGAGCTTTTCACCCGCTTCAACTGCCGGACGCACCAGCAGGATGCGGCGGATCTGCTCGCGCTCCAGTGCATCGACAGCGCAAGCCACGGCCAGATAGGTCTTGCCGGTACCGGCCGGGCCGATGCCGAAGTTGATATCGTTGCCGAGGATTTCCTTCACGTAACGCAATTGATTCAAGCCGCGTGGGCGAATCATGCCTTTCTTGGTACGCAGGGCGACGGAAGCTTCGGCGGGAGCGTGGTTGTCCAGCTCGACCACGGCCGATTCCTGCAGGAACAGGTGAACCGTATCTGGCGACAGCTCTGAACCTTTGGTTTCCCGGTACAGGCGACGAATCAGATTTTCCGCAGACGTGGTGTGCTTGGGGTCGCCGATCAGCTCGAACTGGTTTCCGCGGTTGCGGATCTCGATGGTCAGGCGCTGTTCGATCAAGCGCAAATGCTCGTCGAATTGCCCGCACAGATTGGCGAAGCGGCGAGCCTCAAAGGGCTCGAGGATAAAACGATGTGGTTCTATGGGTGCGTTCAAGGTCGTATTTAGCCGCCCTGGGGCAATTAAGATGAAATCAAGGATAACGCCAGAGGCTTGGGTGCGAAAGCTCTTAAATGGATGAGTACATTCTGAAGAACAATGCTGTCCACTGTGGGAGCTGGCTTGCCAGCGATAGCGGTGCAGCAGGCGACATATTTGTCGGGGCTGATGGCCTTATCGCTGGCAAGCCAGCTCCCACAGGTTTCTCTGTGCTTCTGATATTTGTTACTGGACCAGCGAGCCGCGCAGCGAGTGCGGTTGCGCCGCGTCGATGTGCACGTCGGCGAACTGGCCGATCAGGGTTGGATTGTCGCAGCGGAAGTTGACGATTCGATTATTCTCGGTGCGCCCTTGCAACTCGCCCGGGTCTTTCTTCGAGTAATCGGTCACCAGAATGCGCTGGATCGAACCGACCATTTGTCGGCTGATCTCGAAACCTTGCTGATTCAAGCGATGTTGCAGCGCGTTGAGGCGTTCTTTCTTCAGTTCTTCCGGGGTGTCGTCCGCCAGATCGGCAGCCGGGGTGCCCGGGCGCTGGCTGTAAACGAACGAGTAGGAAAAGTCGAAACCGACGTCGGCAATCAGCTTCATGGTCTGTTCGAAATCTTTCTCGGTCTCGCCGGGGAAACCGACGATGAAGTCCGAACTGATGCAGATGCCCGGCACCGCCGCGCGCAGTTTGCGCAACTTGGATTTGTACTCCAGCGCGGTGTGGTTGCGCTTCATCGCCGCCAGAATCCGGTCTGAACCCGACTGCACCGGCAAGTGCAGGTGCTTCACCAGTTCCGGCACGTCGGCGTGGGCCTGGATGAGGCTGTCGGAGAACTCCAGCGGGTGCGACGTGGTGTAGCGGATGCGGTCGATGCCATCGATGGCGGCGACCACGCGGATCAGCTCGGCGAGATCGGCCAGGCGCCCGTCATGGGTGGTACCACGGTAGCCGTTGACGTTCTGCCCGAGCAGGGTCACTTCACGCACGCCGTTTTCGGCGAGGTGAATGATCTCGGCGATCACGTCGTCGAACGGCCGGCTGACTTCTTCGCCACGGGTATAAGGCACCACGCAGAACGTGCAGTACTTGCTGCAGCCTTCCATCACCGACACATAGGCGCTTGGGCCATCGATGCGCGGCTCGGGCAGGTGGTCGAATTTTTCGATTTCCGGGAACGACACGTCGACTTGCGGCAGTTTGGTGCTGCGCGCAGCGTCGATCATTTCCGGCAGGCGGTGCAGGGTCTGTGGGCCGAATACCACATCGACGTACGGAGCGCGGTCGCGGATGGCCGCGCCTTCCTGGCTGGCCACGCAACCGCCGACGGCAATCACCATTTCAGGATTGGCCAGTTTCAGTTCGCGCCAGCGGCCGAGCTGCGAGTACACCCGATCCTGGGCGCGCTCGCGGATCGAGCAAGTGTTGAGCAGAATCACGTCGGCGTCTTCCGCGCGAGCGGTGACTTCCAGGGCCTGATGTTCACCCAGCAGATCGACCATGCGCGAGCTGTCGTACTCGTTCATCTGGCAACCGTGGGTTTCGATGTAAAGCTTCTTGGCCATGGATTAGGGTCATCACGTGATTCAAAGAACCGCGCATTATAGGGAACAAGCCCGCAGGTTCCTACCGCTGTGCGTCCGGTGGCTATGCTATAGTTTGCGCCCTCATTTTTATCCCCGATGTTATCCCCCGCCATGACCAAACGCGAAGCTCCAATCTATAAGGTGATTTTCCTCAACCAGGGCCAGGTGTTCGAAATGTACGCCAAGCAGATCTATCAAAGTGATCTGTGGGGTTTTCTGGAAGTGGAAGAATTCGTCTTTGGCGAGCGCACGCAAGTGGTCGTCGATCCGAGCGAAGAAAAGCTCAAGGCGCAGTTTGAAGGCGTGGTGCGCAGCTTTGTGCCGATGCATTCGATTGTGCGTATCGACGAGGTGGAACGTCTGGGTACCCCGAAAATCAGCGAAGCCCGCGGCGCTGTCGGCAACGTTATGCCGTTTCCGGTGCCGATGCCTGAGAAGTAAAACCTGAATTGAGTGAGGGGCTCTTGTGGCGAGGGGATTTATCCCCGATGGGCTGCAAAGCGGCCCCAAAACCTGCAACTTTGATCTTCTTGAATTACCGCGCTGAATGGATTTGCGACTGCTGCGCAGCCGATCGGGGATAAATCCCCTCGCCACAATGAGCAATCACCACAGAACTCATTCCGCTTAAATTCAGGGAAGAGGCGAAAACGGCGTACGCCCATCGGCGCTCTGCAATTCCATCAGGTATTTACGGAAAATTTGCCCAAGCACCTGGGTAGCGGTTTCGAGGTCTTCGCGGGACATTTTTTCGGAGACTTCGTCGGCGGTGTCCAGCGCATCTTCGGCGCCGTTGACCGCGGCCATCTTCAGCACGATGTACGCCTGAATATTGTTGGCCTGCACGCCTTCGCCGTGGAAGAACATGGTGCCGAGCTTGAATTGCGCCTGAGCGTGGCCTTGCAGCGAGGCTTTTTCGAAATAGCTCAGGGCTTGATTGAGGTCGCGCGGCGCATTTTTGCCGTCGTAGTAGAACTCACCCAACTCGTATTGCGCTTGCGCATCCCCTTCGTCCGCCGCTTTCTGGCAGGCGGCCAGTGCCTGCGTGACGTCTTGCGGCTGAGTATTGAGGGTGCAACGACCCATCGCCGGGATCAACAACGAGTTGCCGCCTGCTTGTGCATGCGCGAGCAGGGGCTGAAGGAGCAACAGGCAGCCCAAGGCAAGGGTGCGGCCGGTGCGGTTCATGGGAATCGACTTACCTCTGAAGGGCACGCGGACCCGTCGAGGGATCCAATAAGCGCGCATTATGAAATAAGCAGGGCCAACCTTACAAAGTCTTTACTCGTTTTTCTGCTGCGCGGGGAATATATCGCCCACTTTATGGGGGATTTTTAGCAGGGGCATCGGAAAACGGCTGTCGATGTAGGTGAAAGCTGACGCTGGCAATGGCCAACGTCAGCGTTGCAGCGATTACTTCAGGGCAGCGAAGGCGCGCTCGGCCGCATCCAGCGTGATTTTCAACTCGGCATCGCCGTGAGCGATCGAGGTGAAACCGGCTTCGAATGCACTTGGCGCCAGGTACACGCCGCCTTCCAGCATCAGGTGGAAGAAACGCCCGAACAGCGCGGCGTCGCTGGCCATCACGTCTTCAAAAGTGACGATATCGTCGGCACCGCTGAAGTACAGACCGAACATACCGCCCGCCTGAGTGGTCACGAACGGGATACCCGCAGCATCAGCACGTTGTTGCAGGCCGTCGAGCAGGCGTGTGGTGTAGTCGGTCAGTTCGTCGTGGAAACCCGGACGGCTGATAAGGCGCAGAGTGGTCAAACCGGCTGCCATGGCCAACGGGTTACCGGACAGGGTGCCGGCTTGATAAACCGGGCCCAGCGGTGCGATGCGCTCCATGATTTCGCGTTTGCCGCCGAAGCAGCCGACCGGCATGCCGCCGCCGATGATCTTACCGAAGGTGGTCAGGTCAGGATTCACGCCGTAGTAAGCCTGGGCGCCGCCGAGGGCGACGCGGAAACCGGTCATCACTTCGTCGAAAATCAGCACCACGCCGTGCTTGTCGCACAGCGCGCGCAGGCCTTCGAGAAAACCCGGCGCCGGCGGCACGCAGTTCATGTTGCCGGCCACTGGCTCGACGATGATGCACGCCACATCCTGGCCAACTTCCGCGAGCATTTTTTCAACGGCGTCGATGTCGTTGAACGGCAGGGTCAGGGTGTGCTTGGCGAATGCCGCCGGCACGCCGGCCGAACTCGGTACGCCTTGAGTCAATGCGCCGGAGCCGGCCTTGACCAGCAGGCTGTCGGAATGACCGTGGTAGCAGCCTTCGAACTTGATGATGCTGTCGCGGCCGGTGTAGCCACGGGCCAGACGGATCGCGCTCATGGTCGCTTCGGTGCCGGAGCTGACCATGCGCACCATGTCCATCGACGGCACCAGCGAGCAGACCAGATCGGCCATCTCGGTTTCCATCGCGGTCGGCGCACCGTAGGACAAGCCGTGTTGCAGCTGATTGCGTACGGCGTCGAGCACGTCCGGGTGGCTGTGGCCGAGGATCATCGGACCCCACGAACCGACGTAATCGACATAACGCTTGTCGTCTTCGTCAGTGACGTAGGCGCCTTCGGCGTGTTTGAAGAACAGCGGCGTGCCACCAACGCTCTTGAACGCGCGGACCGGCGAGTTCACGCCACCGGGAATGTGTTTCTGGGCATTGGCAAACAGGGTTTCGGAACGAGACATGATCGGGCTCTCAAATCAGACTTTCAGTAATTCGTTGAATGCGCGGGCGCGGCGGGTCACTTCGGCGGTGCTTTCAGCGCCGAACAGGCCATGGACGACGGCCAGCAGATCAACGCCGTGCGCGACTAATGGCGCTGCGTTGTCGAGGGTGATGCCGCCGATCGCGCAGATCGGCAGATGCAGCGTGCGCTTGGCATCGTCGAGCAGATCGAGGCTGCAGGTCGGCACGCCGGGCTTGGTGTTGGAATTGAAGAAGCGGCCGAAAGCGACGTAACTCGCACCTTCTTTGGCCGCTTGTTCGGCCAGCGCGATTTGCGCGTGACAGGTCGAACCGATAATTGCTTTCGAACCGAGGAGGGCGCGGGTCGGCGACAGCGGGCCGTCAGTCTGGCCCAGATGCACACCGACGTTGAGGCGTGCGGCCAACTCAGCGTCATCGTTGATGATCAACTGGGTCTTGTAGCGCTCGCACAGATCGCGCAGCGCTTCAGCCTCACGCAAACGCCGGGCCTCATCGCTGCTCTTGTCGCGGTATTGCAGCAGGGTGACGCCGCCTTCCAGCGCCGCCTCCACATAAGACAGAAACTTGCCGGCCAGCAATTGGCTGTCGGTAATGGCATACAGGCCACGTAGCTTCATCGGGCAGACCTCACGGCGTTACGAGCAGAAATCCAGCGGCAGGCGACGCGGTACGAACTGGCCTTTGCCCAGTTGTTCGGCATCGCGCAAGGTGCGCCAGGTGTAATCCAGTGCACTGCGGACGGCGCTGGCGAGATTCTCACCTTGTGCCAGACGACCCGCCAAAGCGCTGGCCAACGTGCAGCCGGAACCGTGGTAGCTGCCCGGCAAACGCTGGCAATAGAAGGTTTCACGCAAGCCATCGCGGCTGTACAGACGGTTGTGGATTTCAGTTTCGTCGCCGTGGCCGCCAGTGATCAGCAGGTTTTTGACGAACGGCAGGAGTTTTTCAGCGCACTCGTCTGCGGTGCCTTCGGGCAGTTCGGCGAGGATGCGGGCTTCGGGAAGGTTAGGGGTGGCAATGATCGACAGTGGCAGCAGACGCTCGCGCATCGCATAACCGACTTCGTCCTTGCCCAGGCGTCCGCCGCCACCGGCGCGCAGCACCGGGTCGCAGACCACCGGCAAATGCGGGTGCGCCGAGAGCAGTTCGACAACGGTGTCGACCATTTCCAGCGAACCGAGCATGCCCAGCTTGACCGCCGCGACTTCGGAGTCGTTGAGCACGGCATTGGCCTGGGCCAACACCCACTCACGGTCGAGGACGCGAAAGTCAGTGACGTTGACGGTGTCTTGCACGGTCAGGGCGGTGACGGCCGGAGCCGCATGACAACCCTGCGCGAGCAGGGCTTCGATATCTGCCTGCAAGCCGGCGCCACCACTGGGGTCGTGGCCGGAGAGACAGAGGACAACGGGGCGGGAGCTGTAGATATTCATGGTGCGCGAGCTTACCACCAAAGCTGATTTTCGGGTTCAGTCCTGAAAGCGTTTGGCTAGAGATTGTCTGACACATTGCGGCCATTAGTCGGGTAGCAATTGTGGCGAGGGGATTTATCCCCGATGCGCTGCGAAGCAGTCGCAAATCCATTCCAGGAAGCATGTCTGAAAGAATCTGGTTGCATGGTTTGGGGCCGCTTTGCGACCCATCGGGGATAAATCCCCTCGCCACAGAGGTATTCACAACATCCGCCGTTGTAGTGAGTTGACCAACTCAACAGCTCTAGCCCGCTGCTTTGCTCTGAAACGCCCGTTCTAGAGCCTTTGTATGAAAAATTTCGATGGTGCTCAATGGCCATCAACGGCTATGCTAGTCTGGATCCAAACCAATAACAGGTAATACCGGTTTTACGTCTACTCAAAGGGAATGGGGGGCTTCCTGACACAACCGGACGAGCCACGCTGGGGCTTCAATGCGCTATTTGCTGATGTTGTTGTTCTGCTTGCCCCTCATGGCGAGCGCCGTCGAATTCGACGAATTCACCCAGAGCCTCCCTTTGGGCCGGTCGCTGCAAGTGTTCGAAGACCCGAGCGGTCAGGCGAGCATTGCCGATGTCCGTGCGCAGGCTGCTGCCGGCAATTTCAAAGCCCACGATAAAGCCACGCTCAATGCCGGGTACTCGCGTTCGGCGTTCTGGCTGAAAATCGACCTGCATTACCGCCCGAGCAACCCGGCCGCCCAGCGCAGCTGGCTGCTGGAACTGGCTTATCCACCGCTCGATCACCTCGATCTGTATCTGCCCGATGCCAATGGCGACTATCGTCTGATTCGGCAAACCGGTGACGCCTTGCCGTTCGCCAGTCGCGAGATCAGCCAGAACAATTACCTGTTCGACCTGGCCTTCGAACCTGATCAAAAACAGACCGTCTACCTGCGACTGGCCAGTGAAGGCTCGATCCAGGCGCCGGTAACGTTGTGGTCCAGCACCGCCTATCTCGAAGACCAACCAGTGCGCCTGTACGTGCTGGGCATCATTTATGGTGTGCTGCTGGGGATGCTGGTCTACAACCTCTTCATCTACCTGAGTGTGCGCGACACCAGTTACCTCTATTACATCTTCTATATCGCCTCGTTCGGCCTCTATCAATTGTCGGTAAACGGCGCGGCGGTCGAGTATTTCTGGCCGAACAACCCCTGGTGGGCCAACGCCGCAACGCCATTCTTCATCGGTTGCGCCGGCCTTTTCGGCAGCCAGTTCGCCCGCAGCTTTTTGCAAACCAAGACCCACAGCCCCTGGCTCGACCGTTTACTGATCGGCCTGATTGCGTTTGGCGCTCTGGTCATAGGTCTGTCGCTGATGACCAGTTACGCCCTGGCCCTGCGCCTGGCGACAACACTGGCGTTGACCTTCACCGTGGTGATCTTCGCCGCCGGGATTCTCGCCTGGTGGCGCGGCCTGCGCGTGGCGCGCTATTTCATCATCGCCTGGTCGGCGTTCCTGCTCGGTGGTGTGATCAATACGCTGATGGTGCTCGGGTTGCTGCCGAACGTGTTCCTGACCATGTACGCCAGCCAGATCGGCTCGGCCATCGAAGTGGCGCTGCTGTCGCTGGCACTGGCCGACCGCATTAACGCCATGCGCGAACAGCAGGCGCAGACGCTGTACGACGCCGGGCAGAAACTTGAAGTGCTCAACCAGCAACTGGCCCACAGCAACAAGCTCAAGGACGAATTCCTCGCTACCCTGACCCACGAACTGCGTACGCCGATGAACGGCGTGATCGGTTCGCTGGAACTGATGCAGACCGTCGAACTGGATCCCGAGCTTGAGCAATATCAACAGACCGCCGCCGGTTCCGCTCGCGACATGATGCGCATGGTCAACGGCATCCTCACCCTCACCGAATTGCAGGCTGGCAAGCTCAAGGCATCGCCGGGCAGTTTCAGTTTGCGCGGTGTGGTCGAAGCCTTGCGCGTGCAGTTCGATGGCAACGCCAGCAGCAAGTCGCTGGACTTCAAGGTCGACGTATTGCCGACCCTCCCGGACCGTTTGCACGGCGACAGCGCGAAACTCGCGCAATGCCTGGAATGCCTGCTCGACAACGCGATCAAATTCACCCGCGTCGGTGGTCTGGCGCTGCGGGTTACTGGCAAGCCGTCGACGGATAATCGTCTGGCGCTGTCGTTTGCGGTGATCGACACCGGCATTGGTTTTACCGATCTCGGCGAGGCAACCATGTACCAGCGTTTCTTCCAGCTCGACGGTTCGATGACCCGCGAGTACGGCGGCCTGGGTGTCGGTCTGGCGATCTGCCGACAATTGGTCGAACTGCTTGGCGGCAAACTGACTCACCGCTCCGAGCCGGGGCGTGGCAGTCGCTTCCAGCTGGACGTCGAGTTCGACCTGCCGGTGGTCGAACCCGCACCAATACCCGCGCCTTCGCGTGATTGCCTGCGCGCCCCGCAGGACTGCACGGTGCTGCTGGTGGATGACAACAGCGTCAACCAACTGGTGATGCGCGGCATGTTGCTCAAACTCGGTTTCCGCGTGCGCACCGCTGACAACGGCGCGGCGGCGCTCGATTACCTGCAACGCGAAATCGTCGATGCGGTACTGATCGATTGTCAGTTGCCGGCCCCCGACGGCGCGTCGTTGTGCTGCCAGATTCACGCTTTGCCGGGCTGCGCTCACCTCCCGGTGTTCATGCTCGCACTGGGCGCGGATCGCGAAGTCTGCGCCACAGGCACGGTGATCGATTACCTGAACAAACCGGTGAAATTCGAGGATTTGCAGTCCGCGCTGGAGCGGCGGGTTTTGTGCGGTTGATAGGGTAAAAGCGCCGCAAATTCGGCGGATATGACACTTTGTTCAGTGTGAGGGCGGTGCTTAACTGACCTTCTCGCTGAAGAAGGAACCCGTCATGAACCTGCATCAGTTCGCCGAAACCCACGAAGTCACCAACCAGCCGCCGTCGCTGGACGGCACCAACCTCTATCGCATCGACCTGCCCTTGCAGGAGTGGTCGCGCAGGTTTGGCGCCGGTTGGGCCGAGTCGCGGATCGATGCTTACGGCGCGCTGGCCGGCGGGCCGTTGATGGAGGCCGGGTTCTTGGCCAATCAGAACAAACCGGTGTTCGCCAGCCATGATCGTTTTGGACATCGCATCGATCTGGTGGAGTTTCATCCTGCCTACCACGAGTTGATGCGAACCGCGATCGAGCATGGCCTGACCTCATTGCCCTGGACCCATCCGCAGGACGGCGCGCATGTCGCCCGCGCGTCCATGAGTTATCTGCACAGTCAGGCTGAGGCTGGCAGCGGTTGCCCGTTGACCATGACCTTCGCCAGTGTCCCGGCCCTGCGTTTGCAGGCGGATCTGGCCGAGCAGTGGTTGCCGAAAGTCCTCGCCAGCGAATACGACCCGCGTAATGTCGGCATGGCGCACAAGGCCGGCGTCACTATCGGCATGGCGATGACCGAGAAACAGGGCGGCACCGACGTGCGCGCCAATACCACCAAGGCTTATCCGGTGGGCGCCAGCGGTCCGGGTCAGGCCTATGAACTGGTCGGGCACAAGTGGTTCTGCTCGGCGCCGATGTGCGATGCGTTCCTGACGCTGGCGCAGACCGACAAGGGCCTGACCTGTTTCCTGCTGCCACGCCATCGTCCCGATGACACGCGCAATCAGTTCTACATCCAGCGCCTGAAAAACAAACTCGGCAACCAGTCCAACGCGTCCAGCGAAGTGGAATTCCGTGGCGCGCTGGCGTGGATGGTCGGCGAAGAAGGGCGCGGCGTACCGACGATTATCGAAATGGTCGCGATGACCCGTTTCGATTGCATGGTCGGCTCCAGTTCGTTGATGCGCCAGGCGCTGACCCAGGCCAGCCATCACTGCGCACACCGCAAGGTTGGCGGCAAACTGCTCAGCGAGCAGCCACTGATGCAAAACGTGCTGGCCGATCTGGCGCTGGAAAGTGAAGCGGCGCTGGCGCTGAGCCTGCGCATGGGCAAGGCGCTGGATCATCTGGATGATCGCCACGAAGCACAATTCGCCCGGCTGGTAACGGCGGTGGGCAAATACTGGATCTGCAAACGTGCGCCGGGAATGATCAACGAAGCGGCCGAATGCATGGGCGGCGCGGGGTACGTTGAAGAGAGCATCCTGCCGCGCCTGTACCGCGAGGCGCCGGTGAATTCGACGTGGGAAGGTTCGGGCAACGTGCAGTGTCTGGACGTGTTGCGCGCACTGTCGAAAGAACCGGGCGTGCTGGATGTACTGTTCAGCGAACTCGGTGACGGGCATGGCGACAAACGGATTGCCGCGCATATCCAGCAGTTGCAGGCGGCCTTCAAGGACACCAGCGACATTCAGTATCGGGCGCGGCAGTTGACCGAGGACATTGCGCTGGGCCTTCAGGCCAAATTGTTGCTGGAGGCGGGGAATTCGGCGGTGAGTGATGCCTTTATTGCCAGTCGCCTGAACGGCAGCGGTCGGGTCTATGGCACGTTGCCGCGCGGCCTTGACGTCGAAGCCATCGTCGCCCGCTCGACCCCGCAAGGCTTCTGACCTCAATCCCCCCAACACCACAAAACCCTGTGGGAGCTGGCTTGCCAGCGATGGCGGCCTGTCAGTCAACATTGATGTTGAATGAGACGGCCTCATCGCTGGCAAGCCAGCTCCCACAGGTATTCGAGTTGCCTGAAAGATTTGGGTACACCCATTACGCCACTGTTCCCGTGACGCCACGATGCAGGCAAGATGAAGCTCTGCAAGTCAGAACACAGGAAGCTGATCGTGACCGAAGCGTTTATTGTCGTTCAAACCGCCGAACAAGCCGTGGATCGTCTGGCCGAGCTGCATGAGCAGGCCACCACCGCACTGAATTCCGCACTCAAGCGTTACCTCAAGGATCGCGTCGAGCCCGACGCCGAGCAGCGTGCTCTGTTCCGTTATCCCGAATTGCGTCTGACCTACCATTGCCAGGGCGAAGTCCCGCAGACCACCCGCGCCTACGCCAAGGTGCAACTGCCGGGCACTTACAGCGTCACCGTTACCCATCCGAAAGCGTTCCGCAAATACTTGCTGGAACAGTTGGTGCCGTTGATGCACGACTTCACCGTGACCGTGGAAGTCGGTGTCAGTCAGCAGAACATTCCATATCCGTACGTGGTCGAGCAGGGCGATGAGCTGGCCGGCTCCGGCGTCACCGCTGCGGTGCTGGCGCGGGTGTTCCCGAGTACCGACCTGTCGGCGGCCACCGATGGCATCGCCGACGGCCTCTACGACTGGGAAAACACCGATCCGCTGCCGCTGGCGCTGTTCGATGCGGCGCGCGTCGATTTCTCGTTGCGCCGACTGGTGCACTACACCGGCAGCGACTGGCGTCATGTGCAGCCGTGGATTCTGCTGACCAACTATCACCGCTACGTCGACCAGTTCATCGTCCATGGCCTGGAACAACTGCGCAACGACCCGCGTTTCGTGCGCATGGTGTTGCCGGGCAACGTGATCATCGAGAAGGGCATGGATCACGGCGAGGCTTCGGCGATTGCCGCCGGTGTGGTCTGGCACCGTTATCAGATGCCGGCCTATCACCTGATCGCCAGCGATGGCCACGGCGTGACCCTGGTGAACATCGGTGTCGGCCCGTCCAACGCCAAGAACATCACCGACCATTTGGCGGTACTGCGTCCGCATTGCTGGCTGATGATCGGTCACTGTGGCGGCCTGCGTCAGTCGCAGACCATCGGCGACTACGTGCTGGCGCACGCCTACATGCGTCGCGACGGGATTCTCGACCGCGTGGTGCCGCCGAACATTCCGATCCCGGCGCTGGCCGAGGTGCAGATGGCGCTGCAACAAGCCGCAGCCAATATCACCGGCGAGAAGGGCGACGACCTGAAAAAACGCCTGCGCACCGGCACCGTGCTGACTTACGACGACCGTAACTGGGAACTGCGCTGGGCGCAGGAACGTCCGCTGATCAACCTGTCGCGCGCTGTCGCGGTGGACATGGAAAGCGGCACCATTGCCGCTCAGGGTTATCGCCTGCGGGTGCCGTACGGCACGTTGCTGTGTGTTTCGGACAAACCGTTGCACAGTGAAATCAAGCTGCCGGGTTCGGCCAACGCGTTCTACGAGCGCGCGGTCAGCCAGCACTTGAAGATCGGCATCGAGGCGGTGGACCTGCTGCGTACCGAACTCAACTCGCTGCACTCGCGCAAACTGCGCAGCTTCGACGAGCCGCCGTTCCGTTAACGGTTAGTCGTGGTCATTTGGCGGTCGGGGCACTAGCATTGTCAGCCCCGATCGTTAGATGTTCTATTCGCCATGTCCCGTCCCCCGCGTCCACCTTCCCGCCGCCCTGGCACGAAGCCTCAAACGTCTTCCCCGCGCCGTGTCGCCAAAGCGCCACCGGCCGAGCCGAAGCTGATCCTGTTCAACAAACCGTTCGATGTGCTGACGCAATTCAGCGACGGTGAAGGGCGGGCGACGCTCAAGGATTACATTGATGTGCCCGGCATCTATCCGGCCGGACGCCTTGATCGCGACAGCGAAGGTTTGCTGCTGCTGACCAATGACGGGCAGTTGCAGGCGCGGATTGCCGACCCCAAACACAAATTGGCCAAGACGTATTGGGTGCAGGTTGAAGGCGTGCCGACGGTCGAGCAATTGCAGCGTTTGCGCGACGGTGTCGAACTGAATGACGGCATGACCTTGCCCGCTGAAGCGCGGCAATTGGACGAACCCGAGTTGTGGCCACGCAACCCGCCGGTACGTTTTCGCATGACCGTGCCGACCTCATGGCTGGAATTGGTGATTCGCGAGGGGCGCAACCGTCAGGTTCGCCGGATGACGGCGGCTGTCGGGCTGCCGACCTTGCGACTGGTGCGGGTCAGGATTGGTGACTGGACAATCGAAGGGCTCGATCAGGGCCAGTGGAAAGAAGTGCCGGCGCGCTTATAGAGCGCCGGACTCGATCAGGCCGATCACCACGCTTTTAATGATGAACGCGGCCACGCCCAGGCCCAGCACGAAAAACAGAATGAACGAGCCAAAGCGCCCGGCCTTGGACTTCTTCGCCAGATCCCAGACGATGAAACCCATGAAAATGATCAGGATGCTGACCAGGCCAGTCATCATCCATTCTTCAAATACTGCTGGATCCATCGGTCATCTCCGGCGTAGGCGGGGCAGGAAGGGCGGCGGGGATTATACGCCGAGGGTGGCATAGCCGCATTGACCTGCGTCGGTGTGCCGCAGTTATAAGGTGCCTGTACCGGCCTCTTCGCGAGCAGGCTCGCTCCCACATTTGGAATGCATTCCCCTGTGGGAGCGAGCCTGCTCGCGAAGACGATTTCAGCTACGCAGGTGGGTCAAGGGCAGTTCAGTGCTGTTCAACACCTGATTCAGCACAAAACTCGAACGCACACTGGTCACGCCCTCAATCCTGGTCAAATGCCCGAGCAACAGCTTCTGATAGTGATCCATGTCCGGCACCACCACCTTCAACTGATAGTCAGCATCCACGCCCGTCACTAGGCTGCACTCCAGCACCTGCGGCAACGTACGGATAGCCGCCTCGAAATTCTCGAAGCGCTCCGGCGTGTGCCGGTCCATGCCGATCAGCACATACGCGGTCAGGCTCAGGCCAAGCATCTTGCGATCGAGCAAGGCCACCTGACGGGAGATATAGCCGTCATCCTCCAGTTGCTTGACCCGGCGCGAGCATGGCGACGGCGACAGACCGATGCGCTCGGCCAGCTCCTGGTTGGAGATGCGGGCATCGCGCTGCAATTCCGCCAAAATGCTCAAGTCGTAACGGTCGAGTTTGCTCATCAATCTGTCCTTGGTTGTAACTATTGCGGCGGATTATCTATCCAGGGTTAAAAATTGCGCAAGTGGTGTTTATTTCAGCAATCTTCGCAATCATCTGTCGTGGCCGCGGGCCTATTCTTATCACCAGAATCACTGCTCGGTAACACAGTCCACTGCGGCCCGCCTATCAGGCCCGCCGCGGCCGCCACCCCCACCGGGGTTGTGCCGGCCCCCGAGCTGCACACTGTCCAGAAGACGGCGTGAGGTGAGCCGACGTCAAAAGCGTCGAGCCAGGACGAAGTTCTCTAGAAGGGAGGCCGACGGGTCTCCCTTTTTTCTTGCCTGCGATTTTTGCCGCGATGCGCCGCCGTCCTCAATAAATAAGTTTCGTGACTGATAACCTGTTGCAGAACCGGGCCTGTACATTCCCGGTCTTAGCTACAGGCCCCTCTTGATGACAGGCCGCCAGCCACAGTGAGGAATTTCATGAAGTCGCGCATCTGGCATCTGGCCAGTGTTGGTTTGCTGTGTGTGAGTGTCAGTGTGCAAGCACTTGCCGATGATCCACAAAGTCGTGGACCGGAGGGCGGTGGCCACGGTCAGGACCATCAGGGCAACAATCAGGGTCATGGCGGCAACAATCAGCCGCGCCCGCAGAATAATCCGCCGCCGCAGAATCAGCCACGTCCGCAGAACAACGAGATCATTCGTGGCGACAACAGTCGTCAGTTCGAGCACAACGGCCAGCAGCACAACAATAACGGCCAATGGCAGAACCACGATCAGAGCCGTCCGGCCTACAACCCGAATCCGGTACGTCAGCCGCCACCGCCGCCGCAATTGCCGGCCAATAGCCTGCCGATCCAGCCACGGCCCGATGCCGTGCGCCAGACCCAGGAGCCGCGTCAGGGCTACTACCGCGACGAGCGTCCGCAGAACGGCTACAACAACCAGCATTGGCAAACCAACAACCGGCCCAATGACACTCGCTGGCCGGGGCGTCCGGACGGGCGTGGCAACGGTTGGGGCCCGGGGCCGCAATATCGGCCGGGGCATGTGATCGACCGCTTCCCGGATCGCGACTATCGCGTGCCGTATCGTGGCCAGGATTACTTCTATTCCGGTGGTTACTGGTACCGTCCGCAAGGCCCGCGTTACATCGTCGTGCAGCCGCCACGGGGTATCCGCACTCAGTACTTGCCGGACTACGCCCGTGAAGTCTGGATCGGTGGATCGCTGTTGTTTCTAGCGGCCGGTTCCTACTACGCCTATCAGGAAGCGACGCAGGATTACGTGGTGGTCGAGCCGCCAGTGCAGCAACAACCGCAACCGCAATCCCAGGGTTATGACGTCGAAGCCTATCCGGCCAACGGGCAATCACCGGAGCAGGTGCAGCAGGACGGTTATCAGTGCTATCAATACGCCGTGCAGCAAAGCGGTTTCGATCCGCGTACTGCGACTTATCAACCGGCGCCCGAAGTGGTGCAGGCGTACCGTCAGGCCCAGGGCAATTGCCTGAGCAGTCGCGGTTATCAGGTGAGTTACTGAAGCCGGGTTTGCGTCCGTTCAGCCTTGACCACTTCCTGCGGGTCGGCGTGCACCAGCACTTCGGCCCGTGGGTAGGCTTTGTGAATGGCATCGGCCGCCTGATCGCTGATGCCGTGCGCGACTGACAGGGTCAATTCCCCCGGCAGCTCCAGATGCAACTGCACGAACCAGTGGTTGCCGGAAATCCGCGTGCGCAAGTCATGCGCGCCCAGCACCCCCGGCACGCTGCACGCCAGTTCGAGCATGTGCTGGCTGACGTCGGTTGGTAGCTCTTCATCCATCAACACCGAAAAACTTTCCCGGGCGATCTGGAGCGCACTCCACAAAATGTAGCCAGCGATGCCCAGGCCGAACCACGCGTCGAGTTGCTCAAAACCAAACCCGGCCAACACCAGCGCAATCAGAATGCTGCCGTTGAGCAACATGTCCGAGCGGTAATGCAGCGAATCGGCGCGCACGGCGTTGGAACCGGTCTGCTTGATCACCCGATGTTGCAACATCAGCAGCGCCGCCGTCAGCAACAGCGAAAACACAATCACGCCGATGCTCAGCCATGGCGCGCCAAGCGGTTGCGGATCATGCAGTCGCTCATAAGCCTGAAACGCGATCAACACCGCACTGCCGCCAATGAACAAAGCCTGCGCCATGCCCGCCAGCGATTCCGCCTTGCCATGACCATAACGGTGATCGTCATCCGCCGGGCGCAGTGCGTAATGCACCGCCAGCAGATTGAGCAACGAAGCAATGCCATCGAGCGCCGAGTCGGTGAGGCCGGCGAGCATGCTCACCGAACCGCTCAGCCACCAGGCGATGGCTTTGGCGATGATCAGCGTACAGGCCACCGCCACCGAGGCGCGTGTCGCCAACCGCAGCAGGCGGGCGTGTTCGGGGCTGGAGGTCATGAAGTTTTTGATTCCTTATGCGGCAGGTTGCAGGCCGAACATCGCCAGTTGTTGAGTGCTGCCTTTGTGCTGGATCAGGCGCGGATCATCCAGCGGCAGATTGCGGCCCAGTTCAGATTCGAGAATAGCCTGCAACTTCATGTTATCGACCTGACCATCCGGGCCGATGGCTTGCTTGAGCTTGGCCGGATCGATCTGCGCGGTGTGCCCTGGTTCGAAATAGATCGCCCCCGTGGCGAAGTCGACGGCAAACGCGATCAGGCCGGGAATAACGTAGAACAGCAGGCCCACGGCATCGAGCACGGCAATCGCCGGATCGATCTTGCCGTCGATCTGGCCGCGACGATCCGGGTAGAAAATCGAACCGCACGCGGTGATTTGGGTGAGCAGGGTGGCGACCAGTACACCGCCGATCAGGCGAAAAGGTAAGCGCATGGAAAATCTCCTGAGTCATCTGATAACGAAGCTTCGTCTTGTGAAGTTAAGACCCTGACGAACGCCAAGCAGTTCGCCGTTATACTCGCGGCTCTGTTTTGGAGCCAGTATGAATTCGCTGCCGATCGATGAAGTTTTACCCGCCCTGCGTGAAGCGCTCGCGACACGCCACGAAGCCGTGCTCGAAGCACCGCCCGGCGCCGGTAAAACCACCCGCGTGCCCTTGGCTTTGCTCAATGAAGCGTGGCTGGCGGGGCAAACCATTCTGATGCTCGAACCGCGCCGTCTCGCTGCGCGTGCTGCTGCGGAACGACTGGCCAGTGAACTCGGCGAGAAGGTCGGTGAAACCGTCGGTTATCGCATCCGCCTCGACAGCAAGGTCGGCCCCAACACCCGCATCGAAGTGGTCACCGAAGGCATTCTCACCCGGCGCTTGCAGGATGATCCGGCACTGGAAGGCGTGGGTCTGCTGATCTTCGACGAATTTCACGAACGCAGTCTCGACGCCGATCTGGCGCTGGCCCTGAGTCTGAACGGTCGCGAGCTGTTTCGAGCTGAACAGCCGCTGAAGATTTTGCTGATGTCCGCCACCCTCGAGGGTGAACGCCTGGCCGGGTTGCTTGATGAAGCGCCCATCCTGCGCAGCGAAGGGCGCATGTATCCGGTGACGATGCGCTGGGGCCGTCCGTTCCAGCCCGGCGAATACATCGATCAGCGCGTGACACAAACCGTACTCGAAGCCCTGCACGACGAGACCGGCAGCCTCTTGGTGTTTCTGCCGGGGCAGGCGGAAATCCGTCGTGTCCATCAACAACTGGCCGACGCCATCGGTGAGCGCAAAGACGTCTTGCTCTGCCCGTTGCACGGTGAACTCGACCTCAACGCCCAGCGTGCCGCCATCGATCCGGCACCGGCCGGTCAGCGCAAAGTGGTGCTGGCGACCAACATCGCCGAGACCAGTTTGACCATCAACGGTGTGCGCGTGGTCATCGACGCCGGGTTGGCGCGGGTCCCGCGTTTCGATCCCGGCAGCGGCATGACGCGTCTGGATACCCAGCGGATTTCCAAGGCCAGCGCCACCCAGCGTGCCGGTCGGGCAGGGCGACTGGAACCGGGCGTTTGCTATCGCCTGTGGTCGCAGGATCAGCACGAACAACTGGCGGCGTATGGCAGCGCGGAAATTCTTTCGGCGGATCTGGCCAGCCTGGCGTTGCAACTCGGGCGCTGGGGCGTGACGCCGGGCGAACTGGTCTGGCTGGATGTGCCGCCAGCAGCGGCTTATGCACAGGCGCAGGATTTGCTGCAGCGGCTCGGCGCGCTGGAAGGCGAAGCGCTGACAACTCATGGTCAGGCCATGGCTGAATTGCCGGCGCACCCGCGCATCGGCCATTTGTTGCTGCGCGGTCAGGCGTTGGGCCTGGCCAACATGGCGTGCGACGTTGCTGCATTGCTCGGCGAGCGCGATATCTTGCGCGGCGCCGGGGCGGATTTGCACAGTCGCCTGATGCTGCTGTCTGGCGAGGAGCGCGCTGCCCGTGGCGCGCAGGGTGGTGTGCAGCGCGCCCGGCAACTGGCGCGGCAATATCGCGGTTACCTGCGCGGCAAGGCGAGCGAGCCGGTCAGCGATCCCGATCATCCGCGCTGGCTCGGCGCGTTGCTGGCGCTGGCTTACCCGGATCGCGTCGCGCAACAGCGGCGTGCCGGTGGTGCCGAATATCGATTGGCCAACGGTCGTGCTGCGCTGTTCGCTGAGGCCGACAGCCTGATGAAAGAGCCATGGATCGTCATTGCCGACCTCGGCAGCCGTCAGGGCCAGCGCGAGGAACGGATTTATCTGGCGGCGGATTTCGATCCGGCGCTGTTCGATTCCGTGCTCGCCGAGCAGGTGCGCAACGTCGATCAACTGGACTGGGACGAGCGCGAAGGCGTGCTGCGCGCCGAGCGTCAGCGCAAGGTCGGTGAGCTGATCTTGAGTCGCGAACCATTGACCGGTCTCGATGAAGCCGCACGCAGTCAGGCGCTGGTCAATCTGGTGCGGCGCAAAGGTCTGGAGCTGCTGCCATGGACACCGGAACTGCGCCAGTGGCAGGCGCGGGTGGCGTTGTTGCGCCAGCTCGATCTGACGAATCAGGATGACAGTCAATGGCCGGATGTCAGCGACGCAACGCTGCTGAAAACCCTTGAAGACTGGCTGATGCCGTATCTGGGCAAGGTCTCGCGACTCAGTCATTTTGCCAACCTCGATCTGTCGAGCATCGTGCGCAACCTGCTGCCGTGGCCACTGCCGCAACGCCTGGAGGAGTTAGCGCCGCATCATCTGAGCGTGCCGTCGGGGTCGTCGATTCGTCTGGATTACAGCGAGTTCCCACCGATTCTGGCTGTGCGATTGCAGGAGTTGTTCGGCCTGGCCGAGACCCCGCGAATCGCTGGCGGCCGGCAAGTGGTCAAGCTGCACCTGTTATCGCCTGCGCGGCGTCCGGTGCAGGTAACGCAGGATCTGGCCAACTTCTGGCGCAGCACCTATGCCGAGGTGAAGAAGGATTTGAAAGGGCGCTACCCGAAGCATTACTGGCCGGATGATCCGTTGGTAGCCGAGGCCACCGCGCGGGCTAAACCACGCGGCACCTGAGGAGCGCAGGATCGCAACTTGCGATCCTGGCGATTTAGAGCTCATGGCGGTGCGCCACTAGCACATCCGCCCTAATTGCCCTTGTTTGTTTGCCCTCCTAAAGTCGCGGCTTGAACAATAAGCAGACCTGCTGCCTTGCAAGCTGCCGCCAAGGAACGGAATCGCCCTATGTCATCACTCTTCAAGTTCAAGAAGTTATCCTTCTTGTCGGCTGCGCTGCTGGCCGCCTCCACTTCGGTCAGCGCCGAACAATCCAATCCTGTTGGCGACTGGTGGATCATCTACGGCAACGGTGTTGCGCATAAAAACATCATGTATGTCGCCGATGCCACGTCAGTGGTGCCATCGCAAAAAACCAAAGGCGCGACGATGGTTGCGGTGACCCTGGTTTACGAAGAGCCGGGAAAACCGATGATCGATGTCTACAACCTTGAAGCTCAGTGCTCCGCCGGCAAGGTGCGTTTTATCAACGGCCAGTCGATCGAGCGTCTGGCCTATACGATGCGCCACTTGAAAGTCTCGGATACATGGCAGGCTCCGAAAGAATTCTGGATCCAGCAAGCGTTGAAGTTTGCCTGTACGCCTGGCAGTCGTAATAAGAACGAGATGGTCACGCTGGGCAAGATGGAATACATGCAGATGATCCAGACCCTGCAGCAGATGTTCTTCAAGCTCGCGCCGGTTCAGGAAAAGAGCCAGATGATGGACGACATGGACACCATGCTCGAGCTGAAAAAATAAGCGATCTGTCAGGGGACTCACGATGAAACAGTGGACGAAAACACGTTTACCGCTGGCGACAATTCTGGCGGTGTTGCTCTTGAATGGTTGTTCGACCATCGCACAGAACCGTTGGGAAGGTCGCGATGCCCAGGAAGCGCTGGACCTGTTCGGCAAACCCGATTCGATGAAAAAGGAAACCGGTCCGGACGGCCAGCCCTACGCTGTGCTGACCTGGTACAAATCGTCGAGCTGGTCAACCACCGAAGCGGCCGGGACCTCGATGACCCATACCGGCAACGGCATGGTGTACACCGAGCATTATCAACAAGTCGGGCACAGTTCCGATTGCAAGTTGCAGGCGAAGATCAACCAACAAAAGAAGATCGCGCAGTTTCTGATTGAAGATGGACGGATCCTTCATGGCAAATGCACCAACGTAAGGTATGTCCCCGGTTACATTCCGCCAGGGTTCTAAGCGGTCTTGGCGGTCAATTGTTCGCGGCAATAATCAGCAAACAACTGCGCCGGTTTGGTCAGTTGCCCACGCTTGAGCCACGCCGCCACCAAACCTGAACCGGTGACGTCCTCGACGATGTCCACGCACACAACCTTCTTGCCGTCGTAAGTGCATTCCGAATGCGGTCGCGTAACCAGGATCGAAAAGCCGAACCCCTGACCGACCATCCCGCGCACCATCTCGATGGACGGTGAGCTGAACTCGATGCGCGGCGTCAGGCCCAGCTCTTCGAACAGGCTGACGAAGTAGGTACGGCTCGGTTGCACATCCAGCAGAATCATCGGTTCCAGGCACAGATCGCGCAGCGACACTTGCTTGTACTCGGCAAAGCGATGATCGGCCGGCAGTAGCGCATAGGGTCGTTGCGCCGGCATCAGCGGTTCGGTCTGAATCGTCGCGTCGAGTTCGTGTTCATAGAGGATCACCAGGTCAAATGCGCCCGAGGTCAGGCCTTGTACCAGTTCCTGTTGTTCGCCGTCGCGGATGCGGATCTTCACGCCCGGGTACAGGGCGGAAAACCCGGCGATCAATTGCGGCAGGTACAACGGCGCAACGGTTTCGAAACAGCCGATGTCGATCTGCCCGGCCACCACGTCGTTGTCGGCGAGGGCGTTCTGCTCGAACTCCTTGGCCATGCGCAGCAGTTCCTGGGCCTTGCGCAGGAAACGCGCGCCGCTCGGTGTAAGGGAAACTCCTTGCGCGTGATGGCGGATCAGCAGTTGCACGGCGAAGCTGTCTTCCAGCGCCTTGATCGCCGTGGAGATCGCCGGTTGAGCGATGTACAGCTTGCGTGAAGCCTCGGCAACGCTGCCGCACTCGACGGTGGTGATGAAGTATTTCAACTGACGCAAATTGTAGGCGGCCACGGCAAACCTCAGGACGAGCGGACTCGACTTCCAAGCAATTTGTGCGCCGCCGCGTCCGCTGCGCGACGTTGTTCTTATCCCTCAACCATAGCCACCTGTGCGGCGTTTGGGGGAAGTCACTGCCCAGTGTTTTTATTGCCTGCGAAGACATTTTTACTATTTTTAGCCCGTGCGGGCCTGAGCGACCATCGACGGCACAATAAAGCCCTAGGAGCATCCGCCGTGTTCGAGCTTGCAGAGTGGCAGCGCCGCGCCGTTGCATTGAAGTTTCCCGATCAAGCCGTGATCGACGGCAAACATTACGCGGCGCAATCGGGGCAGACCTTCGCCGCGATCAACCCGGCTACCGGCCAGTTACTGGCCAACGTTGCCGCGTGCGGCGAGGCCGATGTCGACGCAGCGGTGGGCAATGCCCGACAGGTATTTGAGGCGGGCGTGTGGTCGCGACGTTCGCCGGCCGAGCGCAAGCAAGTGTTGTTGCGTCTGGCCGATTTGCTGATGAGCCATCGCGAAGAGCTGGCGCTGCTCGACTCGCTGAACATGGGCAAACCGGTGATGGACGCCTACAACATCGACGTGCCGGGCGCCGCTGGCGTGTTCCGCTGGTACGCCGAAAGCATCGACAAACTCTACGACCAGGTTGCGCCGAGCGCGACCAACGTGCTGGCGACCATCACCCGTGAAGCACTGGGCGTGGTTGCCGCTGTGGTGCCGTGGAATTTTCCTTTGGACATGGCCGCGTGGAAACTCGCGCCAGCGCTGGCGGCGGGCAATTCGGTGATCCTCAAACCGGCCGAGCAGTCCCCGTTTTCGGCCTTGCGTCTGGCCGAGCTTGCGCTGGAGGCGGGCCTGCCGCCGGGTGTGCTGAATGTGCTGCCGGGGCTTGGCGAGCAGGCCGGCAAGGCCTTGGGTTTGCACGCGGATGTCGATTGTCTGGTGTTTACCGGTTCGACGCAGGTTGGCAAATATTTCATGCAGTACGCTGCGCAATCAAACCTCAAGCAGGTGTGGCTGGAGTGCGGCGGCAAGAGCGCCAATCTGGTCTTCGCCGATTGCCGGGATCTGGAGCTGGCGGCGGAGAAAGCTGCGTTCGGGATCTTCTTCAATCAGGGCGAAGTCTGCTCGGCCAACTCGCGATTGCTGGTGGAACGTTCGATTCATGATGAGTTTATCGAGCGTCTGCAAGCGCAGGCCGAGCGTTGGTTGCCGGGCGATCCGCTGGATCCGCAAAGCCGCGCGGGTGCCATCGTCGATCAGCAGCAGACGGCGAGCATCATGCGCGCCATTCGCCAGGCACAAGAGCAGGGCGCGACACTGGTATGTGGCGGTCAGCAACGGCGTTTCAACGGCTCGGACAACTTCATCGAACCGACGATTTTCACTGGCGTGAAAGCCGATATGGCGTTGTTTCGTGACGAGGTGTTCGGCCCGGTGCTGGCGGTTGTGCCGTTCGACAGTGAAGAGGAGGCCGTGCGTCTGGCGAATGACAGCGTGTATGGGTTGGCGGCGTCGCTGTGGACAGATGACCTCAACCGCGCACACCGAGTGGCGCGGCAGTTGCGGGCCGGTACGGTGTCGGTCAATACGGTGGATGCGCTGGACGTGACGGTGCCGTTCGGTGGTGGCAAGCAGTCCGGGTTCGGTCGCGACCTGTCGTTGCACTCGTTCGACAAATACACTCAGTTGAAAACCACTTGGTTTCAATTGCGCTGAAACCGCGTCGCCCCCTTCGCGAGCAGGCTCGCTCCCACACTGGATCTATGCCGCACCGAGAGTCCCCTGTGGGAGCGAGCCTGCTCGCGATAGCGGTGGGTCAGGCAGCAAAGATATCGACTGACCTGACGCCATCGCTGGCAAGCCAGCTCCCACAGGTTTCAGTGGTGTGCGCAAATTCCGGGTACAACCGAGATCCCTGTAGGAGCGAGCCTGCTCGCGATAGCGGTGGTTCAGTAACGAATATCTCGACTGACCTGACGCCATCGCTGGCAAGCCAGCTCCCACAGGTTTCAGTGGTGTGCACATATTCCGGGTACAACCGAGATCCCTGTAGGAGCGAGCCTGCTCGCGATAGCGGGGGGGCAGGCCAGCAAAGATATCGACTGACCTGACGCCATCGCTGGCAAGCCAGCTCCCACAGGTTTCGGTGGTGTGCGCAAATTCCGGGTACAACCGAGATCCCTGTAGGAG
>NZ_JBIUVJ010000016.1:9274-74616 GCF_044742875.1 Pseudomonas sp. NPDC087817 | reverse complement strand
AGCGAGCCTGCTCGCGATAGCGGGGGGGCAGGCAGCAAAGATATCGACTGACCTGACGCCATCGCTGGCAAGCCAGCTCCCACAGGTTTCAGTGGTGTTCTCAAATTCCGGGTACAACAGAGATCCCTGTAGGAGCGAGCCTGCTCGCGATAGCGGGGGGGCAGGCAGCAAAGATATCGACTGACCTGACGCCATCGCTGGCAAGCCAGCTCCCACAGGTTTCAGTGGTATGCACATATTCCGGGTATAACCGAGATCCCCTGTGGGAGCTGGCTTGCCAGCGATGGCATTCTTTCTGTCACAGAAAGCCCCCGACTTGCACCGCCCTTGAACATCCGCGCAAGCCTCGCTCTTTTGCGGTGCGCACTAAGCAGTTTTTTCATTGTTCGCAGCCAACAATTTCCTGATTTTCCTCACCGCGCACATGGGCCACCATCGATCTCGCCAGCCCAAGTGGTTCACGCCAGAGTCCAGCAGAGACCGCAGTGTGCATTCACAGCATTTGGCGCTGGCCGTACTGCCCATGACAAAACTAAATCAACAGCGTCGGGAGTGCTCCATGATCAAGTCCTTGTGTATTCGTCTCGCTCATCCTCTGGCAATCACCGCTCTGGCCGCCACAGTCGCCACCAGCGCCGAGGCCGGCACCCTGTCCATCGGCCACACCACGTGGGTCGGCTACGGCACGCTTTATCTGGCTCAGGACCTGGGCTATTTCAAGGAAAACGGCCTGACCGTCGAATTACCCGTGGTCGAAGAGGCCTCGATGTACATGGCCGCGCAGGCCTCCGGGCAACTGTCCGGCTCGGCGTCGACCATCGATGAAGTGCTCAAGTACCGCCCGCAATTCTGCTTCAAGGCTGTCGCGGCGCTGGATGACAGCCATGGCGGCGACGGCGTGCTGGTCGGCAAGGATGTGCAGAGCCTGCAAGAACTCAAGGGCAAATCCGTGGCGGTGAACGAAGGCTCCACTTCGCAGTTCTGGCTCTCGTACCTGCTGAAGAAGAACGGCATGAAAATGAGCGACATCACCGTGCAGAACATGACCGCTGACGATGCCGCCACCGCGTTCATCGCCGGTCGCGTGCCGGCGGCGGTGACCTGGGAACCGCATCTGTCGATGGTGCGCGACAAGCAGCAAGGCAAGGTGTTGATCGACAGCAGCACCACGCCCGGGGTGATCGTCGATGTGGTAGCGCTCAACTGCAGCGTCATCGAAAAACAGCCGGAAGACGTCAAGGCCCTGGTCGCCGGTTTGTACAAAGCCGTGCAGTACACCAAGGATCATCCGGAAGATGCTTACAAGATCATGGCCAAAGGCGTTGGCGGTTATCTGTCCGATCCGAAGGAGCTGGCGGCTGCGGCGCAGGGCGTGCGCTTCTACGATCAGGCCATGAGCGAAAAACTCCTCGGCTCGCCGGGCCAGCCGGGTGACAGCGCCGCGTTGATCAAACTGGCCAACGAAACCGCCAGCGAGTTGCAGGGCAAACCCTACAACGTCAGCCATGACGATCTGGTCGACAACCGATTCGTCAGCCCGCTCTAGGAGGTTTGCAATGTTCAAGCGCAATTCGTGGCTGAGCCGCAGCCTCACGCCGAAAACCGCTTTGCCAGTACCCGTGGTGTGGAGCGCCAGCGGTCTGGCCTGGATCTTGTTGGTTGGCCTGTGGGCCGGGTTGTCCTATGGCGGCATCGTGCCGGGAATGTTCCTGCCAACGCCGGGCGCGGTGGTTGAAGCGGCCGTGCGTTTGAGCCGCGACGGCACCCTCGGCACGCATGTTTGGGCCAGCGTCGAAGTGGTGATGGTCGGCTTCATTGTGTCGTCGCTGGTGGCGGTGCCGCTGGGATTGCTGATGGGCAGCTTCCGCATCGTCCAGGCGTTTCTGGAACCGCTGGTGAACTTCATTCGCTATCTGCCGGTGACCTCGTTCGTGCCGCTGTTCATCCTGTGGATCGGCATCGGTCTGGAGCAGCGCGTATCAGTGATTATCTTCGGCGTGTTCTTCCAGCAACTGGTGATGATTGCCGATGTGTCGAAAGGCATTTCCAAGGATTTGATCAACGCCTCCTACACGTTAGGTTCCAACCGCCGCGATGCGGTGTTGCACGTGATCGCCCCAGCGTCGGTGCCCGGCGTGCTCGATACCTTGCGGGTGACCATGGGCTGGGCCTGGACCTATCTGGTGGTGGCCGAGCTGGTCGCGGCCTCCAGCGGCCTCGGTTATTTGAGCCTGAAAGCCATGCGCGGCTTTCAGGTTGACGTGATTTTCCTCGCCATCGCGATCATCGGCCTGCTCGGTCTGGTCACCGATCAACTGTTCCGCTTTCTCCGCTTGAGGGTTGCCGCATGGGCTCAGTGACTGCTGCCAATCATCGCTTTATCGAGCCGCTCGCGGCACCGGCGCAAGCCGCGCCACGCTTGCAGGTGGACAAGGTCAGCCTGCGTTACAAGAGGCCCGATGGCGGAACGTTTACCGCGCTGGAAGAGGTGTCGTTCGAGGTGCCGGATCAGCAATTCGCCGTGCTGGTCGGGCCGTCGGGTTGCGGCAAGTCGAGCCTGTTGTACCTGACTGCCGGCCTGGCTGAACCAACGTCCGGCGAGATCTACGTCGGTGGCCAGCAAGTGCAAGGTCCCGGCGCGGATCGCGGCATGGTCTTTCAGAGCTATACGTTGTTCCCGTGGCTGACGGTGCGCCAGAACGTCGAGTTCGGCCTCAAGCGTCGTGGCCTGCCGGCGGCGCGGCGCAAGGAGATTGTCGATTATTACGTCAACGAAGTCGGCCTCACCGGGTTCGCCGACAATTACGCCAAACAGCTCTCGGGCGGGATGATGCAGCGTGTCGCCATTGCTCGGGCGCTGGCCAATGATCCGCAGATTTTGCTGATGGACGAACCGTTCGGTGCGCTGGATAGCCAGACGCGTTTGCAGATGCAGCAACTGTTGCTGCGGGTGTGGGGCAACAGCAAGAAAACCGTGCTGTTCGTTACCCATGACATCGACGAAGCGATTCTGCTTGGCGACCGGGTCTATGTGATGGGCGCGAAACCGGGGCGGATCAAACAGATTCTCGATGTACCGATCGAGCGGCCACGCTCACTGGACATGGTTATGGAGCGCTCGTTCATCGACATGAAACGGCAGATCTTCGGGCTGCTGCATGATGATCTGGAAGAAGTGCACTGATGCGCTGATACCACCTCTGTGGGAGCAAGCTCACTCCCACAGAGGTATGTGTGCGGGCTGTTGGCGAGGTCAGTTCACGGCAAGGCAAACACGGTTTTGACCCATCCCTGCAGGGTGTATTTCTGGTAGACGTGTTCAGGCACGTCGACATACGGATCCGTAATGAACCGCTCCGGAATCACCGGGTTGGCCTCATCGATGACCAGAATGTTCGTCGGGTTGTAAAAGTCGTAGTCGACCACGCTCTTGTTGGTGGTGATGACTTTCTTCCGTGAGGCCATGGCCTCGAAGAAACGGAAGCTCAACCCGGCCTGACCGGGCTTGGCAATGTCGAGAATGATCCGCGAGCGCTTGACCAGTTCACCCACCGACTCCAGCGACATTCTCTGCTCGAAAAAAGTGATGCCCGGATGCGCGCCCGAGACCGGTTTGCACTGGACCAGAAACTTGTAATCGGTGACTCCGAGGCGATCGAACTCCTGCGCCAGCCCTTCAAGTGCCGGCACCCGATCCTTGCCCGCCATCACCACAAACGCCGAGTATTCACCGGGCTCGCCGTCGGCGATGTAGTCGTCGTAGATGAAGTTGTAGAGTTTTTTCAGGCCGTAGCTTTCGGCATTCTCCGGGTCGAAGGAAAACACCTCGTCGTAACCGGCAAGCGCTTCGCGGGTCATCGGCCAGCGACTGAAACTGTCGTAGAGGTAAGCGATCTTGCGCTCGCTGGCATTGAGGGCAGCGGTCAGTTGCTTGGGTTCGATTTGCGCCGGATTGATGATCAACCCGACGTCAAAGTGCGCCGATGCACCGAGGCTCTTCTTGAACTGGCGCAACTGCGCCCAGCGCTTCAGAGGGCGGCGGAGGATCTTCGGGGCTCGATCAAAACGGTTGGACAGCGACGATGTATCGATGAAGCACACATCGTTGTCACGTTTCAGGTAGTCGGCCAGTTTGCCGGCGTAACCGCCGATGTCCTTGCACACCAGTAAGATTTTCATGCGAGTTCCATTTCTTCAATTCGGGGCTGACGCCATGTTCGGTGGGGCTGACTGGCAGTTTGCTCACGCCGGTTGCTAGGGCGCGACGGGGAGCAGGAAGCGGGCAATCACCGGCAAATGATCGGAGATACGCAGCGTATCGTCCTGACGGACCGTTGCCTGGATCCGTTTGATCTTCGGGCTGTAGAACAGATAGTCGACCGTACGATCCGGGCCGTTGAGGCCGGGGTCGTTGGGGTAGTGGGTCAACCACTGTGCACGGTCGATGCCGCTGGCTTCGTTGTTGGTCGGGATCATCGGGTATTTGTCCCACAGCAGGTGCAGCTCGCTGTCGGCGGAGTACGGCCTGCGCTGTTCGGCAGGCAAGCGACGATATTGGCCAAGCGGCAACAGATTGAAATCGCCACCGATCAGCCACGGCAAGCCCTGGCTTTCATACTTGTCGAGCACCTTGGCCACGGCGGCCACTTGCGCCTGCAAGGTGTCGTCCGGTTGGCTGGCGCGCTCCAGATGGGTGTTGAATACGGTGAGTTGCCCGCCGTCGCTGAGCGGCAGTTTGGTCGCCAGCAGCGCATCTTTCGGCTGGAACTGGCGACTGATGAAATTGATTGATGCCACTGGCAATTGCAGGCGTTCGGCATGCTCGATGCGGTAGCGGCTGAGCGTCGCCAGTTGTCGGCCAACGCTGCCGAAGATGTGTGGTTCAGGGACGAAGTCGGCTTTCCAGTCAAACGCACTGGCGCTGCACGGATACAGATCGGCCACGCGTTCCTGCAACAATTTGAGCTGGTCCTGATAGTCGCTGGCCTTGGCACCGTCATCCAGTTCCTGCAACAACACCACATCGGGCTGTTCGTCGCGGATCACCCGTGCCACTTCATCAAGGCTGAAGGCCATGTCTTCCAGCGTTGGTGCTTCGTCGTCGCCTTGGGCCTGGTCGTTCCAGAACACGTAACGCTTGCCCGCCAGGTACTGCACGTTCCAGGTCATGACTTTCAGCGCTTGCCCGGGCACCAGCGTCGGCGGCGTTCCGGTACAGCTGACCGGCAGGGTTTCCCGGGCGTCGGGGCGCCAGGTCAGGCCAAAGATCAGCCCGCCGATCAGCGCGATGGCGAGCACAACAAGGAGCAGGGTGTAGCGCAGCAGGCGGGTCATGGCTCGGCTTATAGCGTTACAGAAAGTGGCCCCGAGCATACCCGAGTGCGCCGCCGTCGCCCAAGGCCAAAACCGTCAGACCGATCTGTCGCGCTTGTCGGGCAGTTCACTGATCAGCATGAACAGACGGAACAGCACCACGCTGGTGAACAGTTGCAGGAAACTGTGGGCACTGTCGATCAGTACGGCAAGTGCCGGGTTCTGCGGGTCGGGATAGACCTGCAGGGTCAAGCCCTTGAGCAGCCACAGCGGTCCCATCACACAGAGAATGCACAGCAGGATCCGCCAGAAATGCCCACGGGTCAGGCGCAGGCTTTCCTTCATCGCGTGCAATGGATTGAGGCCACGCAGCACCAGCAGGTATTCGCCGAAAGCCAGCATCACCATCAGGATCAGCCCCGGCAGGAAGTAAAGCGAAAGCCCCAGCAGAATCAGCAACGTGTTGAGCGCCGTGAGCAGGGCGAAACGCGGCCACAACCGGGCAGACATCGCCAGCAGGTCGAGGGTGCGCGGGGCTTCGCCACGGGTGCGGGCGTCGAGAAACAGGATCAGCGCGGCGGTGTACAACGGATAGACCAGCAGCCCGACAATGATGCTGTAAGCCGAGAAACTGTCCGGATCGCTGGAGCGGTCGACCACTTGTTGCAGCAATGCTTCGACGATCACCAGCGGCAGGCACAACTGCACGATGCTGGCCAAATGGCGTTTGAAAAAATACAGAGAGTCGCGCAGCACTTCTAAGGCATTCATCAGTCGGTATCGCAGGTCGAAAACAGTGGCTCACTTTAACCGATGATGCGCGGGGCGACACAAACGTAAACATTCGGTAAAGGTCGTTGAAACATCCTGTCACTGTCTCCATTACAGGAGAGCACCTTGTCCACAGTGGGCGAGGGCAACGTTATCCCGGCAATCTACGAGGTCGCCATGAACAGCGAAGAGCAAACCCTGATCGATGGACTGTTTTCCCGGCTGCAACAAGCCGAAACGGAGGCAGCCCCGCGTGACGCCCAGGCCGAGTCGCGGATCAAGGAACACCTGACACGCCAGCCGGCCGCAGGTTATTTCATGACCCAGGCGATTCTGGTGCAAGAGGCGGCGCTCAAAAGCCTCGACGAGCAGAACAAGCAACTGACCCAGCAGGTCCAGCGTCTGCAGGCCGAACTGCAATCGGCCAAGGCGCAAAGTGCGGCACCGGCACCAAGCGGCGGCGGTGGTTTCCTGTCGAGCATCTTTGGTGGCAGCCCGCGTCCGGCGCCGACCCAGAGCGCCGCCCCGTCGTCCACTGGCGGCTGGCGCGAACCAGCGCCGCAGCAGAATTTTGGTAATCCGGCCCCGCAACAGAATTTCGGCGCACCGCCACCGAACTACGCGCAGCAAGCGGCCCCGGCAGCGGGCAGCAGCTTCCTCGGTGGCGCATTGAAAACCGCTGCGGGTGTGGCGGGCGGCGTGATGCTGGCGCAAGGTATCAGCAGCCTGTTCCACCACAACCAGCAGCCGGAAGAAATTGTTGAGGTAATCAAGGAAGAGCCGGCGCAGGTGGCTGACCAGAGCAACAACGACTGGGGCAACGATCAGCGCATGGCAGGCAATGACCAAGGCGGATTTACCGATACCGACTACAGCGATGACAACTCATCGTTCTTCGATGACGACGATTCCTTTGTCTGACCCCCACATTTCTCAGCTTTGATACCAGACCTGTGGTGAGGGGATTCATCCCCGATGGGCAGCGCAACGACCCCAGAAATGGGACTGCTGCGCAGTCCGTCGGGGATAAATCCCCTCACCACATTCACCATTCGTCGGTAGCACTTCGGCGCCTGCCGGTGTTTATTCGCTGAAACTTCCTCATGGCTGGCATACTGGGCGCCTTTTTCGGGCCAGGCGCCTGATCCCGCTTCGGGCGCTTGCGCGCTCACAGGAACTCCGGTGAAAAAAATCGCAGTGTTCGCCGACGTACAGAACCTCTATTACACCGTGCGTCAGGCCTATGGTTGCCATTTCAACTACGCCGCGCTGTGGGCCGACATCAGCAAGGACGGGCAGATCGTCGAGGCCTACGCCTACGCGATCGACCGTGGTGACAGCAAGCAGCAGCAGTTTCAGCAGATTCTGCGCAACCTCGGTTTCACCGTGAAGCTCAAGCCGTACATCCAGCGCAGCGACGGCTCGGCCAAGGGCGACTGGGACGTGGGCATCACCCTCGACATCATGGACGCCGCCGACCATGTCGACGAAATCGTCCTGGCCTCCGGTGACGGTGACTTCGACATGCTGCTCGAACGCATCATCAGCAAGCACGGCGTGCAAGCCGTAGCCTATGGCGTGCCGGGCCTGACCGCCAACTCGCTGATCCGCGCCGCCAGCCGTTATGTGCCGATCGAAGGCGCGCTGCTGCTGAAGAACTAAGCGACTACTCAAGAATTGAACGGAGTTAAACCCGGTTTGGAACGCATTGCAGTCATCGACTTTGAAACCACCGGCCTCTCGCCGAACAGCAGCTGTCGCGCCACGGAAATCGCCGTGGTCATGCTGGAAAACGGCCGCATCGTCGAGCGTTACCAAAGCCTGATGAACGCCGGCGTGCGCGTCCCGGCCTTCATCGAACAACTGACCGGCATCAGCAACGCCATGCTGCGCACCGCGCCGTCGGCCGAGAAGGTGATGGAAGAGGTCAACGAATTCGTCGGCTGCACGCCACTGGTCGCGCACAACGCCTCGTTCGACCAGAAGTTCTGGGATTTCGAACTGGGGCGGATCAAGCGCACGCGGTTGCAGAACTTCGCCTGCTCACTGCTGCTGGCCCGCCGCTTGATGCCGGCCGCGCCAAACCACAAACTCGGCACCCTCACCACGTTCGCGCGATTGCCGCATACCGGCCAGGCTCACCGGGCCATGGCCGATGCCGAGATGGCGGCCAACCTGATGGCGCATCTGGCTGAAGAGTTGCGCAGCAAGCACGGCGTGCACGAGCTGTCGCACGACTTGTTGTGCAAATTGCAGAAAGTGCCAGCGTCAAAGGTGGGGGAGCACCTTCAGCGCTTTCGCTAACTCGGAGTAAAAATTATCCGTGTACTTTGCTAGATTATTTAGATGATCTTTCGATGTGCGAAACAGTTGGTCAATTATTAAAGTTGTTTGTTTTATTGGCTTTAAATAGCTTCCGACTTGTTCAGGTTTCTTTCTGCTGCTTGTTGAGTGATGAAGCGGTAGGACGTTCATCAACTTTTGTTTTGTGATGTTCTCTTTGTGTGTATCTGTCGGCTATTGAGTCGAAAAGGTTCTGAAAGTCGCCAAGAATGCCGTCGAGCAAAAGCTCCGCATTTTCTAGCGTATTTTCACGATCGGCGGTGTCGGCAAGATTTCTGTCGACTAACCTTGAAAGTTCTTTTTCCAGACTTCTTCGCTCTATCAGAGTAATCAATCGTTCTAACCGCTTAGCATTCCGGATCATGATGAAAGGGTCGTCAGTCTTGTGGGTCGCACGCCAATCGCTTTTTAGTACATAATCCCAATTGATGTCGGGTGTTACTTCCTCGCCTGTCAGGATGTTGATGCCATAGACCTCATTGATTATCTCATCGCCCTCATAAGGTACATTTATAGTTCCGCAGTAGATTCCGAAGAGTTCAATGCTAATCAGTGCTTTTCTCTTCAAGGGGCAGGCGAGCAAAAATATGGTGTGTGTATCAGGCTCATTAGCAATTACTTCGAATTCCGGTATCCAGTAGAACGTATCTGGGGGTAAAGGAATGTTATCGATGAGTTCTTTTGTGTGGAAGTCCGAAAGATTAGTTACGTACTCTCGAAGGAGCGGGTGCGCACCGACTTTGTGATGCTCCGCGAAAAGAGAAGCCATGACAAAAATCGCAGGAAAAATATTGTTTTCGCTCATGTTTAGGTCATATCCCATTGGATGCTCCGGATAAGACTCAACAATTGTTGCATTTGCAAGGGCGGAAGGAATATCCAAGTCGATATCTGGGTGTAACTTTTGGATGCGCTTTAAATGGTTTTCATAATCTTGGGAGTCTCTGGAGTGGAAGTTGTAAAGAATGCCTTCAGGCGTTTCGGTTTTTTCGAATGCTGGTTTTGTGGCTCTAAAAGGAGTTGCGAAATTCGTATAATATTTGTCGCCATTAGTGTCTGTCATTATTGTATTTGGCGGAGATGAGCCATCCTCTCGCAGTCCACCTAAGGAAGCCATTATCGGGTTGAAAAGCTTGATGATTCTCAGGTCTACTCGCTTATTGAGTATATCGTTTGCTGTTCGGTTTATTAGACCTTTAGGCTTTAGAGTTCCGCCAAGTGCGAGGGGAATGATATGAGCGAAAGAGTCGGTTTCTGGAGTAAGTCTTTCTTGAGTGATAAGGCACTTTTTGGCATCCATTGCTCTTTTTCCATATTCCAATAGGTAAGCTGAGTAGATAAGTATTTATGACGCCTGGGTTTTTGTCACCTGTTCCATCTGCCCCAGCGGCACGCGCTTCTCGATGGCGCTCGACAGCACAATCGAGGTCTTGCTGAAGCCGAACTTCGCCACCCGGTTGATCAACTCCTCCAGCTCCGGCATCGAGCCCACCGCGCCCTTCATCATCACGCACGGATCGCCCGTGACTCGAAAGCACTCGGTGAGTTGCGGGATTTTCACCAGTTCGTCGTAGACCTTCTGGCTGCCGTTCTGGTGCAGACGCAATTCGATCATGCACTGGATCGGCAGACCGATTTTCGACAGGTCGATTTTCGCCTCATACCCGGTGATCACCCCGGCTGCCTCAAGCTTGGCCACGCGTTCGGCGACGGCGGGGGCGGAGAGGTTCACTTTGCGCGCCAGATCGGCGTAGGACGCGCGTCCGTTTTCGAGCAGAGCGCTGAGCAGCATGCGGTCGTATTTGTCCAAGGCTGAACTCCTGAAAATGCCAGACTTTCGAAATCGTGGTTTATCCCGTCGATCTCCGTGTTTTCAAAAGTGTACCGGCGCGATAAACAGGTTTTGTAACTTATTTTTGCTCACCGGCCTTTCTAGAATAATTCATCCGCTACCTCTGACATTCGAGCTGCCCATGCCTGCCTTGCGCCGTTTTTCCTTACCTCTGATCGCCGCGTTTTTTGCGTTGTATGTGATTTGGGGGTCGACCTATCTGGTGATCCGTATCGGCGTTGAGTACTGGCCGCCGCTGATGCTCGGCGGTGTGCGTTTCGTGATCGCGGGGACGTTGATGTACGCCTTCCTGCGCTGGCGCGGGGCACCGGCCCCGACTTGGGCGCAGTGGAAAGCGGCGGGGATCATCGGGATTTTGCTGCTCAGTTTCGGTAACGGAGCGGTCAGTGTGGCCGAGCACACCGGGGTGGCGTCCGGCGTTGCGGCATTGGCAGTGGCGACGGTGCCGCTGTTCACGTTGCTCTGTGGCTATTTCTGGGGGGCGCGCAATACCCGCCTTGAATGGGCCGGGGTGGCGCTGGGGATCATCGGCATCGCCATGCTCAACATGGGCTCCAACCTGCAATCGAGTCCGATGGGCGCGGCGTTGCTGATTTTTGCGGCGGCGACCTGGGCGTTCGGTTCGGTGTGGAGCAAGCACTTGCCGTTGCCGCAAGGGGCGATGGCCAGTGCCGTGGAAATGCTGGTCGGCGGCGTCGTCCTGTTGATCGGCAGTGCGGTGAGTGGCGAACATCTGCAAGCCGTGCCCCCCGTGGAAGGCTGGCTGGCGCTGGCGTACCTGATCTTTTTCGGTTCGATCATCGCCTTCAATTCCTACATGTACTTGCTCAAGCACGTGCGTCCGGCGGCGGCGACCAGTTATGCCTACGTCAACCCGGCGGTGGCGGTGTTGCTGGGGATTGTGTTTGTCGGCGAGACCATCGGGATCGAAGAAGCACTGGCGATGCTGGTGATCATCAGTGCCGTGGTACTGATCGGTCTGCCGCAGTGGCGGCGCCCGGCGCAGCCGCTCGTCGTGGAGCCGCCGAAGACAGCCATTCCGACTGAGCAGCGTGTGAATTAGGGTAAACTGCGCGCAATTGCATCCTTGTTTTGCGCAACCGCGCTGATTTTTCCTACGGTACTCCCATGACTTTCGCCTCCCTTGGCCTGATCGAACCCTTGCTGCGCTCCCTCGAGACGCTCGGCTACCAGACCCCTACGCCGGTGCAGGCGCAAGCCATTCCGGCCGTTCTGGCCGGCCGTGACCTGATGGCAGCCGCCCAGACTGGCACTGGCAAGACCGCCGGTTTCGCTTTGCCGCTGTTGCAGTTGCTGACCATGGAAGGGCCGAAAGTCACAGCGAATTCGGCGCGTGCGCTGATTCTGGTGCCGACCCGAGAGTTGGCCGAGCAGGTTCATGAGTCTGTGCGCCAGTACGCCGAAAACCTGCCGTTGCGCACTTATGCGGTGTACGGCGGCGTCAGCATCAACCCACAAATGATGAAGCTGCGCGGCGGCGTTGATGTGCTGGTCGCCACGCCTGGTCGCCTGATCGACCTGTTCCGCCAGAACGCGCTGAAACTCGATCAGTTGCAAACCCTGGTGCTGGATGAAGCCGATCGTATGCTCGACCTGGGCTTCTCCGAGGAACTGGCGAACATCTACCGCATGCTGCCGAAAAAGCGCCAGACGCTGCTGTTCTCCGCGACCTTCTCCGACGACATCCGCCTGCTGGCCGGGCAGATGCTCAACGATCCGTTGAGCATCGAAGTCAGCCCGCGCAACGTCGCCGCCAACACCGTCAAACAGTGGATCGTGACGGTGGACAAGAAGCGCAAGGCCGAACTGTTCGTGCACCTGATGCGCAAGAACAAGTGGAAGCAGGTGCTGGTGTTCGCCAAGACCCGCAATGGTGTGGATGCGTTGGTGGAAAAACTTCAGGGCCTGGGCGTGAACGCCGATGGCATCCACGGCGACAAACCGCAGGCAACCCGTCAGCGTGCGCTGGATCGTTTCAAACTCAGTGAAGTGCAGATTCTGGTGGCTACCGACGTGGCGGCCCGTGGTCTGGACATCGAAGATTTGCCGCTGGTGGTCAACTTCGACCTGCCGATCGTGGCTGAGGATTACATCCACCGTATCGGCCGTACTGGCCGTGCCGGTGCGACGGGCGAGGCGATCTCGCTGGTGTGTGCCGATGAAGTGAACATGCTCTCGGCGATCGAGATGCTCACGCGTCAGACGCTGAAGCGTCAGAACGAACCGGACTTCGAACCTGAACACCGCGTGCCGGATACCGACGCCAGCGGTCAGGTGATCAAGAAGCCGAAGAAACCGAAAAAGCCGAAGACGTCTGGCGGTGGTGGCAAGCGCAATTTGGGCAAGTGGGTCGACAGTGGCGAGACGCAGGCGCCGGAGCCTTCGATCAAGCCAGTGCGCAAGGTGCCGGTATTCAACACCGGGCCACGCAAGCGTAAACCTTAATATTCGCTGCACCTGTAAGGCCGCTATCGCGAGCAGGCTCACTCCTGCATTGGAACGCATTCCCCTGTAGGAGTGAGCCTGCTCGCGAAGGGCACAACGCGGTCTTCAGTCCTTGCGCAACCACTCCAGCATCCCAAAACCCGCAGCCCGCCCGCTGGCAAAACACCCCGTCAGCAGATATCCGCCCGTCGGCGCTTCCCAATCCAGCATCTCACCCGCACAGAACACCCCCGGCAACGCCTTGAGCATCAATCGCTCATCCATCGCCTCGAACTTGACACCGCCGGCGCTGCTGATCGCCTCGTCCAGCGGCCGGGTTTTGATCAACGTCAGCGGCAACGCCTTGATTGCCCGAGCCAACAACGCTGGATCGGCAAAGGTCGCAGCGTCAGTGAGTTCACGCAACAGCGCGGCTTTCACCCCGTCAATCCCGACCTGACTGTGCAGATGCTTGGCCATCGAACGCGAGCCACGCGGTTTGCTCAACGCAGCCTGCAATTTATCCACAGGTCGGCCCGGCAGCAGATCAATGTGAACAGTGGCTGAGCCATGCACATTGATCGCTTCGCGAATCGGTGCCGACAGCGCGTAGATCAAACTCCCTTCAATGCCGGTCGCGGTGATCACGCATTCGCCCAAGCGCGGAATGTCATCGTTCAAACCGATGGCGATATTTTTCAGCGGCGCCCCGGCGAATTTGCTCACGAGCAATTCGCTCCAGGCTTGCACCTCGAAGCCACAATTGCTCGACTGTAACGGCGCCAGTCCTACGCCGCGTTGCTCCAGGGGCAGCATCCATGCGCCGTCCGAACCCAGCCGCGACCAACTGCCGCCGCCAAGGGCGAGCAGGGTGGCGTCCGGTTTGAGGGTTATTTCGCCGTCGGGGCTGGCGATGCGCAGTGCGCCGGTTTCATCCCAGCCGAGCCAGCGATGGCGGGTGTGGATAACCACGCCACTGTCGCGCAGGCGCTTGAGCCAGGCGCGCAGCAGCGGGGCGGCTTTCATGTCGGTGGGGAATACACGGCCGGAGCTGCCGATAAACGTCTCGATGCCCAGGTCGTGAATCCAGCGGCACAGCGCGTCGGCATCGAAGCCGCGCAGCAGCGGAGCAATGTGCGGGGCGCGTTCGGCGTAGCGTGAGAGAAAGGCCGGATAGGGTTCGGAGTGGGTGATGTTCATGCCGCCGACGCCGGCCAGCAGGAACTTGCGGCCCACCGAGGGCATGCCGTCGTAGAGGTCGACGCGCACTCCGGCCTGGCTCAGCACTTCAGCGGCCATCAGGCCGGCGGGGCCACCGCCGATAATGGCGATGTGAGCGGGGAGGGCGGCGGGAGTCTGGGTCATGGCGTGCGCTGCGGTCTGGCGGGATAAGGCGCGCATTCTAACAGCGCAAACCAATGTGAGAGATGGGAGATCCTTGTGGGAGCGAGCCTGCTCGCGAAAGCACCAGGTCAGTCAGTTAAATCTTGAATGTCCGGACGCCTTCGCGAGCAGGCTCGCTCCCACCGGGGAATTTTTCGTGCGATTCAATAACTGGTTGAAAATTGATCAGCGTGCTGCAGGCCATAGCCAGCATGGCCTGTAGTCCCTTTCGCTCAGGTTATCCACAGGCCGTTCCACAGCGATTGTGGGTAACGCAGCACAACTCAATGACAGCCGTGTGACTGCCAGACCCGCTGCGCGCTGTGGTGAAGAATGCCGTGGCGGCGGGCGAGGGCGTGGCGGTCCTTGCTGTAACCGCCGCCAATGACGCCGACCACCGGGATATCGCGACCCAGGCAGTGGCGCATCACGCTTTCATCGCGGGCGGCGACGCCTTCATCGGTCAGTTGCAGATAACCGAGGGCGTCGTCCTTGTGCACATCGACGCCAGCGTCATATAGCACCAGATCCGGTTGATACAGCGGCAGTAAATAGTTGAGCGCGTCGTCCACCACGTTCAAGTAATCGGCGTCGCCCATGCCTTTGGGCAGCGGAATGTCCCAGTCGCTTTCGGCTTTGCGTGCAGGAAAGTTCTTCTCGCAGTGCAGGGAAACGGTGATCGCCTCCGGGGTGTCGTGGAGGATTCGCGCAGTGCCGTCGCCCTGATGCACATCGCAATCGAAGATCAGCACCCGGTTCACCCGGCCGCTTTGCAGCAGATAGTGGCTGATGATCGCCAGGTCATTGAAGATGCAAAACCCGGCCGGGTAGTCGTAATGGGCGTGATGCGTGCCGCCCGCCAAGTGACAGGCCAAACCGTGCTCCAGGGCTTTTTCCGCCGCCAGTATCGAGCCGCCAACCGCGCGGACGGTACGCCGGGCTAATGCTTCGTTCCACGGCAGGCCGAGGCGCCGCTGGTCTTCGCGGGACAACTCGCCGCTCATGTAGCGCTCGATATAACGACGGTCATGGGCGAGGGCGAGGATATCGTTGGGGCAGATTTCCGGGCGCAGCAACGCGGCGTCACTTGTCAGGCCGCTGTCGACCAGGTGATCGCGCAGCAAGCGGAACTTGTCCATGGGAAAGCGGTGATCCGCCGGGAATTCCGGGCTGTAGTCTTCGTGGTAGATCAGCGGCAGTGGCATGGTGATTTCATGTAGGAAACGTAGGAAAGAGTGAAGGATCCTACCAGCGATGTAGACTTGCGGCATGGAAACGGAGGGGCACGATGGAGCCGATACTGGAACTTGAAAGCGCACGCCTGCAGATGCGTCAGTGGCAGGACGAAGATTTGCCGGCATTTGCGGCGATGTGTGCCGATCCGCAGGTGATGCGCTACTTTCCCGCCCCGTTGAGTCGACTGGAAAGCGCCGCGTTGATCGGCCGTGTGCGTGGGCATTTTGCCGAGCACGGTTATGGCCTCTGGGCGCTGGAGCGCAAGGACAGCGGCGAGTTCATCGGTTTCACCGGCCTGGGCGTGGTCGGTTTCGATGCGCCGTTCACCCCGGCGGTGGAAATCGGCTGGCGTCTGGCCAAGGAACATTGGGGCCTCGGTTACGCCAGTGAAGCAGCCTGGACCGCTCTGCGTTGCGGTTTTGATCGGTTGGCGCTGAAGGAGATCGTGGCCTTCACCGCGCAAAGCAATATGCCGTCGGAAAAAGTCATGCAGGCAATCGGCATGCATCATGCGCCGGCTGATGACTTTGATCATCCGAAACTCGCCGTCGATCACCCGTTACGAAGACATGTGCTGTACCGCATCACCCGGGAGCAGTGGCTGCAAACCTTGCATGGATAAGCCGACACGGACGTTTACAATGGCCGCCAAATCATTGGCCCGCGCCAGAACCAGAATCGGCCGCCGCAGCCAAGACTGCGCGGCATTGCTTTGTGTGAGGAGAGTCTGAATGAGCCAAGTGTTGGAAGATCTGGTCGATTTGCTGACCCTGGAACCAATCGAAGAAAACCTGTTCCGTGGCCGCAGCCAGGACCTGGGGTTCCGTCAGTTGTTCGGTGGTCAGGTGCTCGGTCAGTCGCTATCGGCGGCCAGTCAGACAGTTGAGGAAGCCCGCCACGTGCATTCCATGCACGGCTATTTCCTGCGTCCGGGCGACGCGAAGTTGCCGGTGGTGTATTCGGTTGACCGCGTGCGTGACGGCGGCAGTTTCAGCACCCGTCGTGTGACGGCGATCCAGAAGGGGCATCCGATCTTCACCTGCAGCGCTTCGTTTCAATACGACGAAGAAGGCTTCGAGCATCAGAGCCAGATGCCGGTTGTGGTCGGCCCGGAAAACCTGCCGTCGGAGCTGGAACTGACCCAGCAACGCGCACACCTGATCCCCGAACACATGCGCGAAAAACTGCTGTGTCCGAAACCGATCGAAGTACGCCCGGTCACCGAAAAGGATCCGTACAACCCGCAACCGGCCGATCCGGTGAAGTACGTGTGGTTCCGCGCCGACGGTGCACTGGCCGACATTCCGGCGCTGCACAAATACCTGCTGGCCTACGCTTCGGATTTCGGTCTGCTGACCACTTCCATGCTGCCCCACGGCAAATCGGTCTGGCAGAAAGACATGCAGGTCGCCAGCCTCGATCACGCGTTGTGGTTCCACAACGATTTGCGCGCCGATGACTGGTTGCTCTACGCGATGGACAGTCCATGGGCCGGCAACTCTCGCGGTTTCTCCCGTGGCAGCGTGTACAACCGTGCCGGTCAACTGGTGGCCTCGGTGACTCAGGAAGGTTTGATCCGGCATCGCAAGGATTGGGCATGAGCCTGGCCGAAGTTCGTCATTGGGTGTTCGACATGGACGGCACGCTGACCGTCGCCGTGCATGATTTTGCGGCGATTCGCGTGGCGCTGGCGATCCCGCCCGAGGATGACATCCTCACGCATCTTGCCGCCTTACCGGCGGATGAGGCCGCAGCGAAACATGCCTGGTTGCTGGAGCATGAGCGCGATCTGGCGCTGGGATCGAAACCGGCCGCCGGTGCGGTGGAACTGGTGCGTGACCTGCACTCGCGCGGGTATCGTCTCGGCATTCTGACGCGCAATGCCCGGGAGTTGGCGCACGTCACTCTTGAGGCCATCGGCCTCGCTGACTGCTTTGCGGTAGACGATGTGCTTGGGCGTGATGAAGCGCCGCCGAAACCGCATCCAGGTGGCTTGTTGAAACTGGCCGAGGCCTGGAAAGTGCCGGCCAGTGAGATGGTGATGGTTGGCGATTACCGCTTTGACCTGGATTGCGGGCGAGCGGCGGGGGCGCGGACGGTGCTGGTGAACCTGCCGGATAATCCGTGGCCGGAGCTGACGGATTGGCATGCGCAGGATTGTGTCGAGTTGCGGCGGATGCTTCTGGCCTGAAAACCTGTGTCGCCTGTAATTGCCCCATCGCTGGCAAGCCAGCTCCCACAGTATCTGCGTCGGATGCAATTCTGTACTCGCCTGAGAACCTGTGGGAGCTGGCTTGCCAGCGATGAGGCCGGTTCAGCCCCCACAAGACTTACTGTTCAAACAGAGCCTTTTGACCCTCCGCCGACGTCAACATCTCATCACCGTTATGCCCAACCCCGGGCACCTCGACCAACCGCTGATTCACCCCTTCCGGATGGCGACGCAGCAAATACCCAAAGTACAGTTTGCCGCGTATCAAGCGGTAAGCGCCTTGGGCCTCGGCCTCACAGCCTTTGTCCAGCGCCGGATGTTGCGGGTCGATGTCCTGCTGCCCAAGCAGATAAATCACCTCGCGCTTGATGTAACTGCTTTCAAGCTGCAACGGCGTTTGCCCACCGGCATACACCGGCATGTCTGACAGCCCGTACTTCCAGCGATTGAAACCCATGCACTTGGCGTGATCGAACGCCACCGGCCGCTGCTCGTTGAAATAAGCGTAGGAGGAAGGATTGGCCACGACGTAACGCAGGCGAATGTTGTTGGCTTTCAGCGCAGGCTGGTCCTTGGCGAGCAGGGCATAACGCTGCACCACCTGGCCGCCGCCGGAGTGGCCGAAAATCACGATCTGCTTCACGTCCGGAAACTGTTTGCGATCACTGACTCGGGCGACGATCGCGTCGAGGGCCGCGTAAGAACTCAACGGATTCGGCCCTGTGGATAACCCACCGCCCATCCATTCGTTGCCTTTCCAGCGCAACAATGTCGCGGGGAGCGAGTACAGGGCGACATCACTTTCATTGAGAAACTGCGGCGCGATCACCAGCGTGTGCGCGGTTTGCCCAGCCAGCTCGGCGGCGCTCTCGGCGCTTTTGCGATAGGTCTCGGCGTTGCGCAAACGGCCATGAATGACGATCAGCACACGCTCGATTTTCTCTGGCGCCGGGCCGATGCCCACCGCCATTTCCCCGGCCTGCAGTTGCAAGCGGCCGGGACTGATCGCGTCGACGCCGGCCGCTTGTGCGGTGCTGCCAATGATCAGTAAAGCCAAAAGCCATTTATGCATTTACAGGTTTTTCGCCGCGAAGGTGTCGCACTGGCCGACCTGGCCCTGCGCGAAGCCGGTTTTGAACCAGCGCACCCTTTGCGCCGACGTACCGTGGGTGAACGAGTCCGGTACCACACGGCCCTGACCCTGTTGCTGCAAACGATCATCACCGATGGCGTTGGCGGCGTTCAAGGCTTCTTCGATATCGCCGGGTTCCAGCCAGTTCAGACGCTTCTGCGCGTTGTAGGCCCAGACACCGGCCAGGCAATCGGCTTGCAGCTCCTGGCGCACCAGTAAGCCACCGTCACCCTCCATCTGCCGACCTTGCTGGCGGGCTGTCTGAATTTTCGCCGAGACACCGAGAAGCGTCTGCACATGGTGTCCGACTTCGTGAGCAATCACGTAGGCCTGAGCGAAATCGCCTGCGGCCTTGAAGCGTTGCGACATTTCCTGAAAGAACGCCATGTCCAGATAGACCTTCTGATCCGCCGGGCAGTAGAACGGCCCGGTGGCGGAGGTGGCCAGACCACAGGCGGAATTGACCCGGTTGCTGAACAGCACCAGGGTCGGGTCCTTATATTGCCGGCCGGCCTGCTGGAAAATCGAACCCCAGGTGTCCTCGGTGTCGCCGAGGATCGAGCGCACAAACTCGGCTTGCTCATCATTGGCAGGAGGGGCCTGACGGGTTTGCGAAGAAGGCGCCGGTTGCTCGGACATTTGCCCCGTGAGCTGACCGAGAATTTGCAGAGGATCCTGCCCGGTGATCCAGCCGATGCCGACGATCAACAGGATCGCTCCAAGGCTCAGTCCCTTGCCGCCGCCAAACCGCATCCCGCCGCCGCCACCGCTATCATCGCCACGGGCATCGACGACGTTGTCACTGCGTCGGCCTTTTTTCCATAGCATGTGGGAATCCTCTATTTGTTGTGGTGATGAGTGTTGCTGGTGTGTGAGTGTGGCGCCAGTCCGGTCGTCCGTCTATTCGTACACTCGACTGGTCGACCGGTAAGAACCTGTAGTGCTCGGTGAATTCCATACAACAGAAGTTTTTTGTGAAGGGTCAGGCGGTTCCAGATTTCGATTTGTTCTGCGAATATTTTAGAATCCACGAAATTTCACTGGGATCACACCATGGCCGGCAGTCAAATCGAACGGGTTTTCAGCGTGCTGGAACACCTCACCAGTGATCCGCGCGGGTTAGCGTTGCGGACCCTGGCCGAGCAGATCGACATCCCGAAAAGTGCAACGCACCGCTTGCTCGCAGAGCTGACCCGGCTGGGTTATGTGCGACAAAATCCGGACACGCTGCGTTATCACCTGTCGACCAAATTGGTGGCGATGGGCTTTCGTTACCTGTCGAGCAGTGGTGCCGACATCGTGCAACCGGTGCTTGATCGCCTGGCTCAGGAAACCGGGGAGCTGGTGCGACTTGGCGTCATCGAAAGTGATCGCCAGACCTGGATTGCCAAGTCCCAGGGGGCGCGCACCGGGCTGCGCTATGACCCGGACATGGGGCGTGATGCGCCGTTGTTCTATACGGCGTCCGGGCATGCGTGGCTGGCGAGCATGAGCGACGCCGAAGCGTTGTCGCTGGTTGAGCGTCAGGCCGCCGCAGTGCCAGCCGATCTCGGGCCGAATGCACCGCGTTCCAATATCGAATTGCTCGAGCGCCTGCGGCTGGCGCGCGAACAGGGCTATGCCTGTGTCGAAGAAAGTTCGGCCGTCGGGACATCGGCGATTGCTGCGGTGGTGCGTCATCCTGCCGAGGGGCGGGTAATTGGTGTGTTGAGCATTGCCGGGCCCAGTGCACGAATGCCGGGGGCGAGGCTGCACGAACTGGCGCCGTTGCTACTGAAGTTTACTGAGGAGTTGTCTGCGGCGAGTCTGGCGTCCGAGTTGTTCGTCTAACCTGTTCGCTGAAGATTCGGTGGGCGCGGGCTCTACGAAAGAGCGAAATTGTGCGTTGATCGCACGCTTTTATGATTACGAGCTGTAAGAATCTGGAACCAGGTTCTAGATTGTTGCTTGAGGGCTTTCCTCGCTTCACTTTTCTTCAGAGATAATCGATGACCGTCAGCACCCCACTCTCCGGAGTCAATCAACCCTTCAAGGGGATTTTGCTGATTGTCGTGGCAACCTTCCTGTTTTCCAGCCATGACGCGCTGTCGAAGTACCTCTCGGGCTTCTATCCGATCGTGATGGTGGTGTGGGCACGCTATGTGGTGCACACCCTGTTGATGGCAGGGATTTTTCTGCCGCAGTCTGGGCTGCGCGTCCTGCGCACGAAGATGCCTTTATGGCAGTTGACCCGCGCATTGTGCCTGCTCGGCACCAGCCTGTTTTTCACTACGGCGCTGTTGTACATCCCGTTGGCGGAAGCCACAGCGGTGAACTTTCTGGCGCCGGTCCTGGTGACGGCGCTGTCGGTACCGTTGCTCAAGGAGCGGGTAACACGGGGGCAGTGGGTTGCGGTGATTTGCGGCTTTGTCGGCGTGCTGATTATTGTCCACCCCGGCGGTGAACTGTTCACGCCGGCCGTGTTGCTGCCGTTCTGCTCGGCGTTGTTTTTCTGCTTCTACCAATTGCTGACACGCAAGCTCGCAGCAATCGACAGCCCGACCACCAGCAACTTCTTTGCCGGATTGTGCAACACATTGGTGATGAGCGCGCTGGTGCCGTTCTTCTGGCAGGTGCCGACCTTGACTCACGCCGGGCTGATGCTGGCGCTGGGCACTTGCGGGATGACCGCGCATTTGTTTCTGACTCAGGCGTTCCGCCACGCTGCGCCGGCATTGTTGGCGCCGTTCGGTTATTGCCAGATTGTGTTTGCGGGATTGTTGGGCTGGCTGCTGTTCAATCACACGCCGAGTCTGCTGACGGTGATCGGCATTGCGGTGATCTGTTGCAGCGGGCTGGCAGCGGCATGGCAGCAGAGCCGCCGCTGAAGCACCGCAACCCCCTGTAGGAGTGAGCCTGCTCGCGATGGCAGTCGGTCAGTCGATGACAATGTTGACTGATAAAAAGCCATCGCGAACAGGTTCACTCCTACAGGAGAGGCTGGTGTAGGCAGGTTACTCGGTGACGTTAGGAATCTTGCGCGGCGCCATGAAGTACATCCAGGTCAGTGCGAGGAAGTACATCGCCGGAATCAGCGTGAACAACACCGTGTAGTTGTTGTTGGTGACCGTCAGGATATGGCCGACGATCTGGGTCATGAACATCCCGCCGATCGCTGCGCACATGCCGCCGAAACCAAATACCGTGCTCATCATGTGCTTGGGCGTGTAGTCCATCACCAGGCTCCAGATGTTCGCCGTCCATGCCTGATGCGCACCGATCGCCAGCGAGATTGCAGCCACTGCGACCCACAGATTGGCGGAACCTGCGGCCATGACCACGCCGATGATGCAGCAGGCAAACAGGAACATTGACAGCAGGCGTGCCTTGATCGAGTTCATCCCGCGACCGATCAGGAACGACGACAGAATGCCTCCGCCCACGCTGCCGAAATCGGCGGTAACGTAGATGATGATCAGCGGGATGCCCATCTGGGTCACGTTGATGCCCAGGTTGTATTGCTGATTGAGAAACGGCGGCAGCCAGTACAGGTAGAACCAGAACACCGGCGCGGTCAGCGAGTAGGCGAGGGCGAAGGCCCAGGTGCCGCGCATACGGAGGATTTTCGAGAAGGGTACGCGGGCTTGCTCCGGTTCGACCTCTTGCTGGATGTAATCCAGTTCCGATTGTTTGACGCTCGGATGATCTTCCGGGTTGAAGTACTTCAGTCCCCAGAACAACAGCCAGATGCCGCCCAGCGCCGACATGCACAGGAACGCGGCCTGCCAGCCCCACACATGCAGTACCAGAGGCAACAGCATCGGCGTGAACATCGCGCCGACGTTGGTCCCGGCGTTGAAGATGCCGGTGGCCACTGCACGCTCGCCGGCCGGGAACCACAGGCGCGTGGTTTTCACGCAGGCAGGGTAGTTCGCCGCTTCGGTCAGGCCGAGGATAAAGCGGCAGACCATGAAGCCGACCGCCGAGGTCGCCAGACCGTGAGCGCCGGTGGCCAGGCTCCACAACAAGACTGCGCAGAAGAACACGCGTTTGACGCCGACCCGGTCGATCAATCGCCCTTGCAGCACGAAACCGATGGCGTAACCGACCTGAAACCAGAAGTTGATGTTGGCGTAATCCATCGCCGTCCAGCTCATTTCCTTGGCGAGGATGGGCTGCATGACGCCGAGCGCGGCGCGGTCGATGTAGTTCAGAGTGGTGGCGAAAAACACCAGCGCCAGCATCCCCCATCGGGTTTTGCCGACCGCCATGGCGCCGCGGATCTTGTCGCCGATGCCACCCGTGGCAGTGCTCATGGCCGGAGCCATGCGGGAAGTCTGTGAAGGAATCATGTGTTCCACCCGTTTTTGGATTTTTTATTTGGTGTGCTTTTTTCTTGCACGCTGCGACCGGTGGTTCAGATCCGGACTCAATGTGCGGTCGATGTTGGGTAGTGGACAAAAAATCGTCAATTCGCCAAACCGCCATTGTGTTCGATAATCGCACGCAAAACTAACCGGGTAGTACACTTTAAATTGCTGCGCGAAGGGATGCAGCCAATAATTTCCCCCACGACAAAAACGATCCCCCGCCACACAGCGGCGTAGACCGGGAGTTGAAACATGCAGCGTTCCATTGCCACCGTTTCCTTGAGCGGCACCCTGCCGGAAAAGCTCGAAGCCATTGCCGCCGCCGGGTTCGACGGGGTGGAGATTTTCGAAAACGACCTCCTGTACTACGACGGCAGTCCGCGTGAAATTAAACAGATGTGCGCCGACCTCGGGATTGCCATCACTCTGTTTCAGCCATTCCGCGATTTCGAAGGCTGCCGCCGTGATCGTCTGGCGCGCAACCTTGAACGGGCCGAACGCAAGTTCGATCTGATGCAGGAACTGGGCACCGACCTCGTGCTGGTGTGCAGTAATGCGTCGGCCGACAGCGTTGGCGATCAGCAAATACTCGTCGATGATCTGCGTTTGCTGGCCGAACACGCGAGCGCCCGTGGCTTGCGTATTGGTTACGAAGCGCTGGCCTGGGGTCGGCACGTGAATACTTATCAACAGGTCTGGGACATCGTGCGCCAAGCCGATCACCCAAGCCTTGGCGTGCTGCTCGACAGCTTTCATACCCTGTCGTTGAAGGGCGATCCGCGTGCGATTGCCGACATTCCCGGTGACAAGATTTTCTTTGTGCAAATGGCCGACGCGCCGATTCTGGCCATGGACGTGCTGGAGTGGAGCCGGCATTTCCGCTGTTTCCCGGGGCAGGGCGAATTCGATCTGCCGGGGTTTCTCGCGCCGATCATCCAGAGTGGTTACACCGGGCCGCTGTCGCTGGAAATCTTCAACGACGGTTTCCGCGCCGCACCGCCACGGGCCAACGCTGCCGACGGCTTGCGCTCGCTGTTGTACCTGGAGGAGAAAACCCGGCAACGCCTGGAGCAGGAAGTAACGCCTGTCGCCAACCGCGAAATCCTCTTTGAAACACCGAAGGCCAGCGAATACAACGGCATCGAGTTTCTCGAGTTCGCCGTCGATGAAAGCCTCGGCGCCAAACTGTCGAATTGGCTGGAGCGCCTCGGTTTCGTCAAGGCCGGGCAGCACCGCTCCAAGAGTGTCAGCCTGCTGCGCCAGGGCGATATCAACCTGATCCTCAATTCCGAGCCGTATTCGTTTGCACACAGCTTTTTTGAAGCCCATGGCCCATCGCTGTGCGCGACTGCCGTACGGGTCAACGATAGCGCCAGCGCACTGGCGCGTGCCGTGGCTTATAAAGGCCAACCCTATCGCGGACTGGTCGGCCCCAATGAACTGGAGCTGGCGGCCGTACGTGCGCCGGATGGCAGCCTGATTTATCTGGTGGATGAAGAGGCCGATGTCTACGGCACCGATTTCAATCTGCTCTCAGGCGCGGTAGCCCGTGGTGGTCTCAAACGTATTGACCACATGGCCATGGCGCTGCCGGCGGACAGCCTCGACAGCTGGGTGCTGTTCTACAAGAGCCTGCTGGATTTCGAAGCCGACGACGAAGTGGTGCTGCCCGACCCGTACGGTCTAGTGAAAAGCCGAGCTTTGCGCAGCCGCGACAGCTCGATCCGCCTGCCACTGAACATCTCAGAGAACCGCAATACCGCGATTTCTCACGCACTGTCGAGTTATCGCGGCTCCGGTGTGCATCACATTGCCTTCGATTGTGAAGACATCTTCGCCGAAGTCAGGCGCGCCAAAGAGGCTGGCGTGCCGCTGCTGGATATCCCGCTCAACTACTACGATGACCTGGCGGCACGCTTCGATTTCGATGACGAATTCCTCAGCGAACTGGCGTATTACAACGTGCTCTATGACCGTGATGCCCAGGGCGGCGAGCTGTTTCATGTGTACACCGAGCCGTTCGAAGGACGCTTCTTCTTCGAGATCATCCAGCGCAAAAACGGTTATGCCGGTTACGGCGCGGCGAACGTCGCGGTACGTCTGGCGGCGATGGCTAAATCTCGCAGTGGCGCGGTACGCCAGGCGAAGTTGTAGGAAATTCGTAAACGCGGGATTAAACACGGGCCGCGCAGCTTCCTTCACTGTGCTGCGCGGCCCATAATCGCCAGCCTGTGCAGTGATGGCCGTGAGCCCGCAATGACAATGACATCAGAACTCCCCGCAGCCCCCGTCGTATCCGCCGTAGAGCCGCGCAAGAGTCGCAAGAACAATCCGGAAAAGACCCGCGAGAACATCCTGCAGGAGGCGATCGTCGAGTTCGTCCAGCAAGGATTGTCGGGCGCCCGCGTCGACGCGATCGCCGAACGCATCCACACCTCCAAGCGCATGATCTATTACTACTTCGGCAGCAAGGAGCAGTTGTACGTCGAAGTGCTGGAGAAGCTTTACGGCGACATTCGCACCACGGAAAACCGTCTGCACCTGGCTGAGCTGCCGCCGGTGGTGGCGATTCGGCGGCTGGTGGAGTTCACCTTCGATCATCACGACCGTAACGTCGATTTCGTGCGGATCGTCTGCATCGAGAACATCCACAATGCCGAATTCGTGAAGCGTTCCGATGCGATCAAGGCGATGAACAACACCATCCTCGATTCACTCGGCGAGATCCTCCGTCGGGGCGCCGAGGAGGGCGTTTTCCGCAGCGGGCTCGATGCGCTGGATGTGCATCTGCTGATCAGCTCGTTCTGCTTCTATCGTGTGTCGAACCGCCACACGTTCAGTGAGATTTTTCAGATCGATCTGCCGGACGAAAGCATCAAGCAGCGCCACCGCGAGATGATTTGCGAGTCGGTGTTGCGGTATCTGCAAGCCTGACGCCACACTCTGTGGGAGCGGGCAAGCCCGCTCCCACAGAGGAATGAGTTCAACCCTTCATGCTTTGAAAATGCGCCAGCATCCGCTGCGCATCCGGCACCACGCCGCTGAACAATTCAAACGCCTTCACCGCCTGAAACACCGCCATGTTGCCACCATCCAATGTGCGGCAACCCAATGCGCGGGCATTGCGCAGCAGTTCGGTTTCCAACGGGAAATACACGATCTCCGCCACCCACAATTGCTTGCGCAGCAACTCGACCGGCACCGGCATGCCCGGCAATTTGGCCATGCCCATCGGCGTAGTGTTCACCAGGCCGTCGGCCTGATTCATTGCGCTCGGCAAATCATGCCCGGCGACTGCGCGACCAAAACCGAAATGTTGATTGAGATTGTTCGCCAGGCTTTCGGCGCGATCCGTGTCGACGTCGAAAATACTCAGTTGCTGTACGCCCTCGCTCAACAGCGCGTGGGCCACAGCCGCACCGGCACCGCCAGCGCCCATCTGGACCACGCGCTCACGGGCAACGTCATTCAAGCCACGGCGAAAGCCCTCGGCAAAACCCAGGCAGTCGGTATTGTGGCCGACACGTTTTCCATCCTTCAGCACCACGGTATTGACCGCGCCGATGCCACGGGCTTCGGGCGACAGTTCGTCGAGCAGCGGGATGATCGCCTGTTTGCATGGGAAGGTGATGTTCAGGCCGGTGTAGTTCATTCGCTCGGCCGCCAACAGCAAGTCGGGCAGGGCGGTGATGTCCATGCGCAGTTGATCGAGGTCGATCAGGCGATACAGGTAACGCATGCCCTGCGCATCGCCCTCATGTTCATGCAATGAGGGTGTGCGCGAGGCTTGAATGCCGGCGCCGATCAGTCCGGCCAGTATTACCGGTTTGCGGCTCATGCTGCGCGCCCCTTCAGCCGTTGGCTGAAATGTTCCAGGGCCAGGCGATAGCCATGACTGCCGAAGCCGCACATCACTGCGATGGCGATGGCCGAGACGAACGAATGATGCCGGAACGGCTCACGCGCATGGACGTTGGACAGGTGCACTTCGATCACCGGCAACTCACTGGCAACCAGCGCGTCGCGGATCGCCACCGAGGTGTGCGTCCACGCCGCCGGATTGATCACGATCCCGGCACAACGCCCGCGTGCGGCGTGAATCCAGTCGAGCAATTCGCCTTCGTGATTGGTTTGGCGAAACTCCACGGCCAGACCGAATTCTTCGGCAGCGCGGCCGCACAAAGCCGAGATGTCAGCCAGGGTTTCGTGACCGTAAGTCGCCGGTTCACGGGTGCCGAGCAAATTCAGGTTCGGGCCGTTGAGCACCAGAACGATAGGGGGCATGAGGGGTAACTCCACTTATTGTTTTTGGCTTGGGCCGAGGGTTTCAGCCTGTGGAGGTAAAATGTACTAGATGGTTACATCGGTCAATTGAACGAAGATTACCTCGGCGTGTTTTGTTCGGTGATCGCACAAGCAATTTTCAGATTGTTTTTTGATCAAGATGTAACGACAGCTTTGCTTACGTTTTTTGCTGAAGATTGGACAACTTCTCGCCTGCTCCGACGCTAGCCTCAAAGTGGTGAGGCGAAACCTATGCTCGTTCACCAGTCGTCGGATTTGAAAGGAATATCAAATCCTGAAAGTTATTAACCTAACGGATGGGTTAGCATGAAGGTGTGCAGCTACAAAGGATTGTCGATTGTCATCATGCTGCGAGATGAGCATTGCCCGCCGCACGTTCATGTGAACGCGGGTAGTTGGAGTGCCCGGTTACAGTTCAGTTTCTGGCACAACGATATTGAGCTTTGGGATGTCGTTCCGCTCTCTCGTCGGCCACCGTTGGCCGTGCTGGAAGGCTTGTGTCGATCCCTTGAACAGCCCGCTCATCTACGACGGGCACGGGGGATCTGGTGGTCAAGATTGCAAACAGTCTGTCTCGACAATCAGTTGTGGGATAGCCAATCAAACGAAGTGTTGACGATGCGACTTGTCACCGACACGACGTACAGAGTGGGTTCAGCGCGTTATGAGCCAGAAGAGGACAAGACCCTTCTGACGTTGATAGGCGCATTGGAGGGAGTCGAAATCGAATTATGACAATCATCAAGGCAAAGCCGTCCGCACGTCTGCCGCTGACGGAGGAAATGATCGATACCGCCATCCAGCGCGGGGAAGCACGACGAGCGAACAGTTTGCAGGTTGTCTCTGTAACCTTTGAAAATCCGTCCCTGGTCATCCGTTTTGAAGACGGTAGCGGCGTATTGCTACCGGTGGATCGATATGCGGAGTTCGACGGATTCGATGCACAGGATTATGAGAACCTGAGAGTTGATTTCGCCGGTACTGCGCTATGCCACGAAGGCAAGGATCTCGACGTTTCCATTGCCGGAATGATTTCGGCGAATCCATCATTGATGTTGATGGCCGCCTCGGTAGTGGCTTCGCGCAATGGTCGTCAGAGCAGTGCTGCAAAGTCTGCCGCCGCACGGGCGAATGGCAAAAAGGGTGGGCGCCCACGCAAAGCCGATCCCGTGTTGTAAGCACCCACAAAAAAGCCGTCAATCACGACGGCTTTTTCGTCTACGGCCTCTGCACTCAACGCCGGGTCAGCAACACGCCTGATTCCATGTGATGCGTCCACGGGAACTGATCGAACAATGCGCAGCGGGTGATGCGGTGCGTATCGTGCAATTGGGCGATGTTGGCCGCCAGGGTTTCCGGGTTGCAGGAGATGTACAGGATGTTGTCGAAACGCCGGGTCAGCTCGCAGGTGTCCGGGTCCATGCCGGCGCGTGGCGGGTCGACGAACACGCTGCCGAACTCGTAGCTCTTCAGGTCGATGCCGTGCAGGCGACGGAACGGACGCACTTCGTTGAGCGCTTCGGTCAGCTCTTCGGCGGACAAACGCACCAGCGTGACGTTATCCACAGCGTTTTCGCTGAGGTTGCTCAATGCGGCATTAACCGAGGTCTTGCTGATCTCGGTGGCCAGCACTTTGCGCACGCGGGTGGCGAGCGGCAGGGTGAAGTTGCCGTTGCCGCAGTACAGCTCCAGCAGATCGTCAGGGCGATCGCCCAGTGCTTCGTAAGCCCAGTTCAACATCTTCTGGTTCACGGTGCCGTTGGGCTGGGTGAACGCGCCTTCCGGCTGGCGGTAGCTGAAGGTGCGACCGCCGACTTCGAGTTTCTCGACCACGTAATCAAGGCCGAGCACTTCGCGTTTGCCCTTCGAGCGTCCGATGATGCTGACGCCGAGATCCGCCGCAAGCTTCGTCGCCGCTGCATGCCAGTGCTCGTCCAGCGGGCGGTGATAGCACAGGGTGATCATCGCATCGCCGGCCAGCGTGGTCAGAAACTCGACCTGAAACAGCTTGTGGCTCAACGCCGAACTGGCTTGCCACGCTGCCTTGAGCTGCGGCATCAGTTGATTGATGCGCAGGCTGGCAATCGGAAATTCTTCGATGAGGATCGGCGTGCGTTTGTCGTCCTGCGAGAACATCGCGTAATGCCGCTCGCCGGCCTCGCGCCACAGGCGGAATTCGGCACGCAGACGGAAGTTCTGCAGCGGCGAGTCGAACACGGTCGGCTTTGGCGCATCGAACGGGGCCAGCAGGTCACGCAAACGCGTGACCTTGTCTTCTAGCTGTGCGGCGTAGGCCTGGGAATCGAAAGTCATGCGTTGAACCAACCCAACTTGATCACAAACAGAATCGACAGGATCACCAGCGCCGGGTTCAGCTCACGGGCGCGGCCCGACAGCAACTTGATCACGGTCCAGGAGATGAAACCGAACGCGATGCCGTTGGCGATCGAGTAAGTGAACGGCATGGCCAGCGCGGTGACCACGACCGGTGCGGCGACGGTGATGTCGTCCCATTCTATTTCTGCCAGGCCCGACATCATCAATACAGCGACGAACAGCAACGCCGGTGCGGTGGCGAAAGCCGGAACGCTGGCCGCCAGTGGCGAGAAGAACAACGCCAGCAGGAACAGAATCGCCACGACAACAGCGGTCAGCCCGGTACGGCCGCCAGCACTCACGCCGGCAGCGGATTCGATGTAGCTGGTGGTGGTCGAGGTGCCCAGCAGCGAACCGGCCATGGCGGCCGTGCTGTCGGCGATCAGGGCGCGCCCCATTTTCGGCATGTGGCCATCTTTGCCCATCAGGCCGGCGCGCTTGGCAACGCCGATCAGGGTGCCGGAGTTGTCGAACAGGTCGACGAACAGGAAAGCGAAGATCACGCTGACCAGACCGATGTCCAGCGCGCCTTTGATGTCCAGTTGCAGGAATGTCGGGGCCAGCGAAGGTGGCATCGAGGTCACGCCATTGAACGGCGTAAAGCCGAAGGCGATGGACGTGATGGTCACCGCCAGAATGCCGATCAGCACTGCACCGCGCACTTTCAGCGCTTCGAGGGCGACGATCAGGGCGAAACCGAGGGTGGCGAGGATCGGTGCCGGCGCTTTCAGGTCACCGAGGCCGACCATGGTCGCCGGGTTGCTCACCACGATGTCGGCGTTGTGCAGGGCGATCAGCGCCAGGAACAGGCCGATACCGGCGGCAATCGCCGAGCGCAGCGGCAACGGGATGCTGTTGATGATCCACTCACGGATGCGGAAGATCGACAGCAGGAAGAAGCATACGGCCGAGATGAACACCGCGCCCAGCGCCACTTGCCAGGTGTGGCCCATGTGCAGGACGACGGTGTAAGTGAAGAAGGCGTTCAGGCCCATGCCCGGTGCGAGGGCAATCGGGTAGTTGGCGATCAGGCCCATGACCGTGGAGCCGATGGCGGCTGCCAGACAGGTGGCGACGAACACCGCGCCCTTGTCCATGCCGGTCTCGCCGAGAATGCTCGGGTTGACGAACAGAATGTAGGCCATGGCCAGGAAAGTCGTGATGCCCGCGAGAATCTCGGTGCGCACGTTGGTGTTATGTGCCTTGAGTTGAAACAGCCTTTCCAGCATGTCTGCTCCCCGTGGCGCGCGTGGCGCCGTGAATGTATCGACCTCAACAGCAAAGCACAGACCGTCGCAAGCGCCTGGAAAATTGTGGTGGGCCGGAAAAAGCCGCGCATCATACCAGCAGCGTGAGGAATATGGCGGTTGTTGGTGTCGATCGTCGTCGAAGTTTTGCACTGCGGCCAACTGCGCCATACTGCGCGCAGTTTTTTTCAGGATGGGCAACGCATGAGCAATCGCTGGATGACGGCTTTCGGATTGATCGCAGGGCTGATGACGGGAGCCTCTGCTGCGTTCGCGGCATCGGCGCCACCATTGACCGAGGTGAAGGTGATCAAGGTGCAATCGTCGGCCTGTGGTCTGGAAGACATTGCTGATAACCAGGCGCAAACCCAGTGCAATCACAGCGGACCGAGCATCAAGGTCTACGTGCTGGAAGTCGGCTATGGCCAGAGCCAGCCGCACGCCACGCTGGACGGCTTCGAAGTGAATGGCACGCGCTCCCCGGTGTGCGCCTTCGATAACGGCAACCTGACCGAATGCACACCCGGCAGCAAAACCGTTGGCTCCCTCTATACCTTCGATATGGCAGGCAAGCAGGAAGGGACTTTCAGCTTCAGCAACACCTCGATCAACGCCCCGCGCAACACCCTGTCGACGCAGCTTTACATCAAGTAACGGCTGTACCCGAACGGTCGCGGGCAAAGCTGACTACGCTTTAAAGATCAACCAGCGGAAATCGCCCATGACCTTTAGAGCCCTGATTACCCTCGCCGAGGGCATCGATGATCTGCAAAGCGTGACCCTGATCGATGTGTTGCGCCGCGCCGGCATCGAAGTGGTGGCGGCGAGTATTGAAGGACGCCGCATGCTGACCTGCGCACGCGGTACTCGCTTGACCGCCGACGGCATGCTGGTCGATGTGCTGGCGCAAACCTTCGACCTGATCGTCCTGCCCGGCGGGGCTGTCGGTTCACAACACCTGGCGGCGCATCAACCTCTGCAACAACTGCTCAAGGACCAGGCCAGCGCCGGACGCCTGTTCGCCGCCATCGCCGAAGCCCCCGCGCTCGCCCTGCAAGCCTTCGGCGTATTGCGCCAGCGGCGCATGACCTGCCTGCCGAGTGCCAGCCATCAACTCTCCGGTTGTACGTTTGTTGATCAACCGGTGGTGGTCGACGGCAACTGCATCACCGCCCAAGGCTCAGGCGCCGCACTGGCGTTTGCGCTGGCGCTGGTGGAGCAACTTGGCGGCAAGGCCTTGCGGGCGAAAGTGGCGGGGGAGTTGCGGGTTTGAAGGGTTCAGGCGTGCGCGGCGATAGGTTCAATCGCCGGTTGCTCCCGATGTTCCGCTTGCCACAGATCGTAGTCGGTTTGAACACCTAACCAAACGCGTGCCTTGCCTATGCCTGCTCGCTCCAGCCGCACGGCCAGATCCGGGCTGATCGGCGCATGCCCATGCAATACACGGGAAAGATGCGGGCGAGCGAAGCCGAGGTGCCGTGCCAGTTCGGTCACGCTGATGCCAAGCTCGGGCAAGACATCCAGCAGCAGTGTTTCACCGGGGTGTGGCGGGTTGTGCATGGGCATGAGCCTGCCTCCTGTCAGTGGTAGTCCAGATAATCGACCAGTTCGATGTCCGAACCGACAAAACGAAAGATAACCCGCCAGTTGCCTGAAACACTGAGCGACCAGTATGTCGACAGCTCCCCCTTCAGTGGATGCAACGCCAGCCTGGAAGATCAAGATCTGCGGGGAGCGCTGCGCGATCCATGAATTGCAGCATGCGCGCTAACCGTTTTGCGTGATCGGCGCGAATTCCGCGAGTCGAACCTGTTTCATAGAAGCCACGAAGGCCTTTGTGCTGAAAGGATTTGATCATGCCAGCGAGTGTAAGGCGATACATTACACTCGATGCGGTATCTATGTGCCGCACCTTTTCGATTAATTTGTGTTGGTGTGCTGTATCGGTAAACGAAAACTAAGCCTTCGCCTCTTCGACCAACTCTGTCATTCGGTCTCGTCTGGCCAGCGTCGGGAACAACTTGATCCACGTCCCTGTTACCACCAGCGTACCGATGCCGCCCATGACCACCGCCGGTACGGTGCCGAACCAGTGGGCGGTAAGGCCGGATTCGAATTCGCCCAACTGGTTCGAGGCGCCGATGAACAAGCCGTTGACCGCGCTGACCCGGCCGCGCATTTCGTCCGGGGTTTCCAGTTGTACGAAGGAGGCGCGGATCACCATGCTGATCATGTCCGCCGCGCCGAGCACCACCAGCACCGCCAGCGAGAACCAGAACGAGGTCGACAGGCCGAAGGCAATCGTTGCGACGCCAAAGATGCCGACTGCGGTGAACATCACCCGGCCGACGTTGCGCTCCACGGCAAACCGCGCCAGAAACAGTGACATTCCCAATGCCCCCACAGCCGGTGCCGAGCGCAGCAGGCCCAGGCCCCAGGGGCCCGTCAGCAGAATATCTTTGGCGAATACCGGCAGCAGCGCCGTTGCGCCACCGAGCAGCACCGCGAACAGGTCCAGCGAGATCGCGCCGAGGATGTCCGGGCGGCTGCGAATGAAGCGGATCCCTGCCAGTAAAGAATCCAGCGTGGCTTTGCCTTTGTTCAAAGGTGTCTGCCGCGCCGGCAGGTTGAGCATCAGCGAGCAGGCAATCACATAGAGAAGCACCGTCGGGCCATAGACCCAGACGCTGCCGAATGCGTAAAGCAACCCGCCGATGGCTGGCGCCACGATGGTCGCCGATTGTTGTGCCGATTGCGCTGCCGCGACAGCTCGCGGGAACAGCGCAGTGGGCACAATGCTTGGCAGCAGCGCTTGAGTGGTGGGCATTTCGAACGACCGCGCCGCACCGAGCAGGAAAGCGAGGATGAAGATCATTTCCCGGGTGACGTGATCGGTGGCACTGCCAATAGCCAGTGCCAGCGCGATCAATGCCTGCAATGACTGACAGATTGCTGCGACTTTGCGTCGGTCGTAGCGGTCGGCGACATGACCGGTGTGCAGCATGAACAGCACACGCGGGGCGAATTCCACCAAGCCGACCAGACCCAGGTCGAGCACGTTGCCGGTCAGTTGGTAGAGGTTCCAGCCAATCGCCACGGTGAGCATCTGAAAACCGCTGGCGGTGAAGATCCGGGCGAACCAGAACGCAAGGAAGGGGCGATGGTGACGTAACAGCAAAGGCTCTTGGCTGGGCATCTGAAGGCAGGTCTGGCTCGGGGGAGAATCGCGAGGTTATCACCAGTCTGTAACAGGAAGTTGCTATGACAAAAAATTTAGTTAGCCAGACATCGATTTTTCCTGCCTGTGAGATTTCCCTTGTGGTGAGGGGATTTATCCCCGATGGGCCGCGAAGCGGCCCCGATAGCATTCAACTCAGCTCTTTCAGATGAATAACGGGGTCGGATTTGCGACTGCTGCGCAGCCGATCGGGGATGAATTCCCTTGCCACAGGGGACTTCATTCATCTGACAAATGTATTTCAGAGCCTTGCAGCTGCAATGAGGCAACTTGTCACGCGGCAAACGACCACGCGGTTCTTCGTCGCAAATGGGACTACTCTTTCAACGTTGCTTGATCCAGATCAAGACCCCAGAAGGAATTGATCCGGTGGCCCGTTGGCCAGACTCCCTGCGTTGCGATGGTTGTTTAAAAAGAACGAATCAGAATTCGCCGCACTCCATATCCGTGGGGGCAGTGGGTGCAGGCCTCCGGGCCCGCAACCGGTATTACCTGACAGAGGAAGCCATATGTTCGGTTTAGAGGCACTCGATCTCGCCCGAATTCAGTTCGCGTTCACCATCTCGTTCCACATCCTGTTCCCGGCCATCACCATCGGTCTGGCGAGTTACCTTGCGGTACTCGAAGGCCTGTGGCTGAAAACCCGAAACGACACCTACCGTGACCTCTACCACTTCTGGTCGAAGATCTTCGCCGTCAACTTCGGCATGGGCGTGGTGTCCGGGTTGGTCATGGCCTATCAGTTCGGCACCAACTGGAGCCGATTCTCGGACTTCGCCGGTTCTGTCACCGGGCCTTTGCTGACCTATGAAGTGCTCACGGCGTTCTTCCTCGAGGCCGGTTTCCTTGGGGTCATGCTGTTTGGCTGGAACAAGGTCGGGCGCGGCCTGCACTTTTTCTCCACGGTGATGGTGGCCATCGGCACGCTGATTTCGACCTTCTGGATTCTCGCCTCCAACAGCTGGATGCAAACCCCGCAGGGCTTCGAGATCATCAACGGCCAAGTGATTCCGACCGACTGGCTGGCTATCATCTTCAACCCGTCGTTCCCCTATCGTCTGATGCACATGGCGACTGCAGCGTTTGTCGCCACGGCGTTCTTCGTCGGTTCGTCAGCGGCCTGGCACCTGCTGCGCGGCAAGGACAACCCGGCGATCCGCACCATGCTGTCGATGGCGATGTGGATGGCGTTGATTGTCGCGCCGATTCAAGCGGTCATCGGTGACTTCCACGGCCTCAATACCCTCGAGCATCAACCGGCGAAAATCGCCGCGATCGAAGGCCACTGGGAAAACAAGGGCGACGAGGCGACGCCGCTGATCCTGTTCGGCTGGCCGGACATGAAAGAGGAAAGAACCAAATTCGCCGTGGAAATTCCGTATCTCGGCAGCCTGATCCTGACCCACTCACTGGACAAGCAGGTACCGGCGCTCAAGGAGTTTCCGCCAGAAGACCGGCCGAATTCGACCATCGTGTTCTGGTCGTTCCGGATCATGGTCGGCCTCGGTTTCCTGATGATCTTCACCGGTCTGTGGAGTTTGTGGCTGCGTAAACGCGACACCCTCTACACCTCGCGTCCGTTCCTGTACCTGGCGCTCTGGATGGGGCCGTCCGGCCTGATCGCGATTCTTGCCGGCTGGTTCACCACGGAAATCGGTCGTCAGCCGTGGGTGGTCTACGGGTTGATGCGTACAGCGGATGCCTCCTCCAACCATAGCTTCATGCAGATGAGCATCACCCTGATCATGTTTGTAGTGGTGTATTTCGCCCTGTTCGGTGCGGGCCTCGGTTACATGATGCGTCTGGTGCGCAAAGGGCCGAAGATCAGCGAAGGCGCAGGAACGCCGGAAGGTGGCCCGGGCAAAAAACGCACGCCGGCCCGTCCGTTGTCCGCTGCCGACGATTCGGCCGATGCCGACCACGGCGACGACGTCACCCTGACCAAGGAGATTTGACTCATGGGTATTGATCTTCCGCTGATCTGGGCCGTGATCATCATCTTCGGCATCATGATGTACGTGGTCATGGACGGCTTCGACCTGGGAATCGGGATTCTCTTCCCGTTCATCCCGGGCAAGGTTGACCGTGACGTAATGATGAACACCGTCGCCCCGGTCTGGGACGGCAATGAAACGTGGCTGGTACTCGGCGGCGCGGCCTTGTTCGGTGCGTTCCCACTGGCGTATTCGGTGGTGCTGTCGGCGTTGTACCTGCCGCTGATCTTCATGCTGATCGGTTTGATTTTCCGTGGCGTGGCGTTCGAGTTCCGCTTCAAGGCCAAGGACGACAAGCGTCACCTGTGGGACAAGGCGTTTATCGGCGGTTCGGTGGCCGCAACGTTCTTCCAGGGCGTGGCCCTCGGCGCGTTCATCGACGGTTTGCCGGTGGTCAATCGGCAATACGCCGGTGGTTCGCTGGACTGGCTGACTCCGTTCACCCTGTTCTGCGGCGCTGCGCTAGTGGTGGCGTATGCCTTGCTCGGCTGTACCTGGCTGATCATGAAGACCGAAGGCAAGCTGCAAGAGCAGATGCACAATCTGGCGCGGCCCTTGGCCTTTGTGCTGCTGGCGGTGATCGGTGTGGTCAGCCTGTGGACCCCGCTGGCGCACCCGGAAATCGCCACACGCTGGTTCAGCATGCCGAATCTGTTCTGGTTCATGCCGGTGCCGATTCTGGTATTGGTGACGATGTATGGCCTGATTCGCGCCGTCGCGCGCAATGCCAACTACATGCCGTTCCTGTTGACCCTGGTGCTGATTTTCCTCGGCTACAGCGGTCTGGGCATCAGTCTGTGGCCGAACATCGTGCCGCCGTCGATCTCGATCTGGGACGCTGCCGCGCCGCCGCAAAGCCAGGGCTTCATGCTGGTGGGCACGTTATTCATCATTCCGTTCATCCTGGGTTACACCTTCTGGAGCTACTACGTGTTCCGCGGCAAGGTCACCCATGAAGACGGTTATCACTGAACCTGTGGCAGCGGGCTTGCTCCGGGCGGCGTTCCGACGATGGCGTCGGCTGCGACGCCCGCTCTGAATGAGGATCGAAACAATGACCGGCAAACATTCCCTGCACGACATTGAACAAGCCGAAAAAAAACCGCTGTGGCAGCGGCTCGGCTGGTTGGCGTTGATCTGGGCAGGCAGTGTCGGCGTGCTGTTTATCGCCGCCAGCCTGATGCGCATGTTCATGAATGCGGCAGGCTTGACCACTCATTGAATCACCCCGTCCCCGGCGCCTTCGGGTACGGATTTGAAACCCTCCGCATGGAGGGTTTTTTTTGCCCGCAGGTTACTTGCGCGCTTTGAGCACCACGAATTTCGGGGTGGCCGCCACTTGCTCGACGCCCCGGAACAGCCGAGCCAGTTTGCTGTGATAACCCAGATGACGGTTGCCGACGATATACAACGCACCGCCCACCACCAGCGCTTCGCGCGCCTGCTGGAACATGCGCCAGGCCAGGAAATCGCCGACCACTTGCTGTTGATGGAACGGCGGATTGCACAGCACCACGTCCAGCGATTGCGGTTCCTGACCGGCCAGACCATCCCCGGCACGCACAATCACTTCGCGATCACCGAGCGCGGCACGCCAGTTTTCAGCAGCCGATTGCACGGCCATGAATGATTCGTCGACCAGCGTGTACTGCGCATCCGGATTTTGCAGGGCGCTGGCAATCGCCAGTACACCATTGCCGCAGCCCAGGTCGGCGACTCGTGCGCCGCCAAGGTTCTTCGGTAAATGCGGGAGAAAGGCGCGGGTGCCGATGTCCAGTCCCTCGCGGCAGAACACATTGGCGTGGTTGAGCAGTTCGATGGCTGGCGTGTCGAGGCGATAGCGGGTCGGGTAGGGCGACACCGCCGCGGCTTTCGCCTCTGGGGTGGCAATCAGCAAGCGGGCTTTTTTCACCGCCAGTGAGGCCTGAACCGGACCGATATAGCGCTCCAGCAAATCGCCAGCGGCGCGCGGTAAATGCTTGATCATCGCCGCCGCAATCACTTCAGCGCCGGGCGCCAACTGCCCTTGCAGCCGAATCAGTTGTTCTTCCAGCAAAGCGAGGGTTTTCGGGACGCGGATCAGTACGCGGTCGAACGGCCCGAGCAACGGCTCGCTGGCCGGGATCCCGCGAATGGCGTCGAACGCCTGGCCATTGCGCAGCAGGTTCTTTTCCAGCCCCTGAAAGCCCAGAAACGAATCGCCGCTGCTGGTGACGTCAACCTTGCCCAGCAAACTGGCGGCCAGCGCACCGAAGCTGTCGTTGAGCACCAATACCCGCGTGTCGGTCGTCGGTTGCTGCGCAGCCAGATGATTGAGCAGGTATTCGTCGGCGGCATCGAAAGCTTGCAGCGGTTCGTTCTGCTGTTCGGGCTGGCGGATCAGGTCGAGTTGGGCAAAGGGCGTATCGAGCAAAGGCATGGGACGGGGACTCAGGGTAATCGACGGGTGTCCCGCAGCCTTGGTGTTGTGCGGCGGAACCGACCGAGTGGACTGCGGCGTGGGGAAATCACGCCATCACTCAGGAAGGCCACAAATGGTACGTTTTTTTTCAGCGAAATACCCGCAGGTTTTCAGGCGTCAACCAAGACATCGGTCAGATGATTCCGGCTCTGGCAGCCGCGATGACGGCGGAAATCTTGTTGCAGACGTTGAGCTTCTCGATCACGTTTTGCACGTGGTAGTTCACGGTGCGTTCGCTCAGGCTGAGGATCTTGGAGATCTCATAGGCCGTCTTTCCGCCGGCGGACAATTGCATGATTTCCAGTTCTCGTGACGAAAGTTTTGGCTGCCGGGGTTTGGCAGGTTGCTTGGGTAAGGTCCGGGCGAACAATTCGCTGAGGTGGCTGGCGGCGTAAAAGATGTAGCCAAAATGCTCATACAACTCCAGCGGGCTGATCGGGCAATGCCTGCGTGCCAGGCTGAGAATGCAGCACAAGCCGCTTTCCTCGTGGTGGAACGATTGCGACCAGCCATGTTGCAGACCCTGTTGCTTCAACCCTTGCCATAGTTGTGGGGCATTTGAGAATGCCTTTTCATTCCAGACGATGGGGATCATTGAATGATTGCAGTGTGCTATTACGGGATCAATTTGATTGAAGTTGTCTTTTTCATATTTTTGATTCCAGTCTTGAGGGTAGTTGTTGATTTGCAAGGCGTTTAATTGTGTGACCTGCCGGGGCGAAGTAACCGATATCGCACAAAAGTTAAAACCCAGATTTTCGGCAAATCTGAGCAATATCGGATATGCCGAATCTATACCTTTGGCGAAAGTCAGTTGCTTTAACTGCGACTCCTTCCACGTTTCCATTACCAAAGCTCCATGCGATAACTGGGGTGCTTTTTTGGATCCAACCGGATCCGCACGCCAACGAGTGTAGGACCTTTCCTACGTATTGTTTTGATTTTTTTGCACTTGAATGGAGTAAAAACTGAATAACTAGTTCTTAAGTACATATTGTTTTATATGGGGCGTGACATCTTTTACAAAGTTTTACTTATTAGTCATAAATGTCATGGTTTTGTACAGGATTTACCAGCACGAAATACGTGCTGAATGCCATTACAAATCGGTGGTATTTAAGCGCCTGGCTTTGCGGGAAACTGGTGGCAACCGTTGAATGGAGTGCCCTATGACAGCCAGTACAGAGAAATTCACCCGGCAGACCCTCGTGGCCATACAACCCTTGACCCCCAGCCTGTTCACCTTGCGTACAACCCGCGACGCGGGATTTCGTTTTCGGGCGGGTCAGTTCGCTCGACTCGGCGTGACCAGGGCCGATGGCAGCACCGTGTGGCGTGCCTACTCCATGGTGTCATCTCCCTTCGATGAGTTTCTTGAGTTCTTTTCCATTGTGGTGCCCGGGGGCGAGTTCACCAGTGAGCTGAGTCGGCTTGAGGTTGGCGACTCGCTGCTGGTCGATCGCCAGGCGTTCGGCTATCTGACCCTTGATCGTTTCGTCGACGGTCGCGATTTATGGCTATTGTCCACAGGCACAGGGGTGGCGCCTTTCCTGTCGATCCTGCAGGACTTCGAGGTGTGGGAGAAATTCCAGCGCATCATCCTTGTGTACAGCGTCAGAGAGGCGCGCGAACTTGCCTACCAGACACTGATCGCCGAACTGGCGCAGCGTGATTACCTCGCCGAGCACATTCACAAACTGCAGTTCATTGCCACTGTCACCCGCGAGCAACACCCGGATGCGCTGCATGGCCGAATCACCACGCTGATCGAGAACGGTGAATTGGAGCGTGCTGCAGGCGTTGAGCTGACTGCCGAACACTCGCGTGTCATGTTGTGCGGTAACCCGCAAATGATCGACGACACTCGCGCGCTGTTGAAAAAGCGCCACATGAGCCTCAGCCTGACCCGCAGGCCTGGCCAGGTCGCGGTAGAAAACTACTGGTAAACAAACGGCGCCCACAGGCGCCGTTTTTTATCGTGCGGAAGGTTCAGGGCCGGGTGTTCTGGGCCTTGAGCAGATCGCGGATCTCGCCCAGCAATTCTTCTTCTTTGGTTGGCACCGGTGGCAGGGTAGGCGCCACGGCTTCTTCGCGTTTCAGGCGGTTGATGGCTTTGACGCCCATGAAGATCGCGAAAGCGACGATCACAAAATCAAGGATGCTCTGGATGAACTTGCCGTAAGCCAGCATCACCGCAGGGGCATTGCCTTCGGCGGCTTTCAGCGTAATGGCCAGATCGCTGAAGTCGACGCCGCCGATCAGCAGACCGATTGGCGGCATGATCACATCACCGACAAAGGACGAAACGATTTTGCCGAACGCGGCACCGATGATGATACCGACGGCCATGTCGACCACATTGCCTTTGACCGCGAAGGCCTTGAACTCGCTAAGCACGCCCATAGGTTATTTCCTTGTTACAGATGAGTTTTGGTGTACGCAGTGTAAATCAGCAAAACGCGTCCTGCGCGAAACACCTTCTTACAATGCCCGTTTTTATCGACACACTAATCGACGATTAGTTTGCAAAGTGCCACTAATCGCGCGCGAAATACGCCGTAACCTGCTGATCGGAAAGCCAAATTTTTCAATCATGGGGTTACGTTCTTTCTATTTATGTTCGACGGCACAGGCCTCTAGCCTTGGTGTGGCGCACCTGGATGCGCCCAAAAAAACCAGAGGATCCTGATATGAATTCCGCTCTTGGACTGGGGGCTTTTCCCCATCGCCGTACGATTGGCTTACTCACCGCCAGCCTGCTGACCTTCTCCGTGCAGGCCGCTCCCCTGACCCGCGATAACGGTGCAGCTGTTGGCGACAACCAGAACTCGCAAACCGCAGGTGCCAATGGCCCGGTGCTGCTGCAGGATGTGCAACTGATCCAGAAACTGCAGCGTTTCGACCGCGAGCGCATCCCGGAGCGCGTGGTTCACGCCCGTGGCACCGGCGCCCATGGCACTTTCACCGTGACCAATGACCTTGGCGACCTGAGCAAGGCCAAGGTCTTCGCCGCTGGCCAGAGCACGCCTGTATTCGTGCGGTTTTCCGCCGTGGTGCATGGCAACCACTCTCCGGAAACCCTGCGGGACCCGCGTGGTTTCGCCACCAAGTTCTACACCGCCGATGGCAACTGGGACCTGGTCGGCAACAATTTTCCGACCTTCTTTATTCGTGATGCAATCAAGTTCCCGGACATGGTGCATGCGTTCAAACCCGACCCGCGCACTAACCTGGATGACGACTCGCGCCGCTTCGACTTCTTCTCTCACGTACCGGAAGCCACGCGTACGCTGACCGAGTTGTATTCCAATTCGGGAACTCCAGCCAGTTATCGAGAGATGGATGGCAATGGTGTACATGCTTACAAGTTGGTAAATGCCAAAGGCGAAATTCACTATGTGAAGTTTCATTGGAAGAGTTTGCAGGGAATTAACAACTTAACGCCAAAACAAGTCGTCAAGGTTCAAGGGCAAGATTACAGTCACATGACGACGGATTTGGTCACTAATATCAATAAGGGTAACTTCCCGAAATGGGACTTGTACGTTCAAGTGCTGAAGCCACAAGATTTGTCCAAGTTTGATTTTGATCCACTGGATGCGACAAAGATCTGGCCGGGTATTCCAGAACGAAAAGTTGGACAAATGGTGTTGAACCGTAATCCGGCAAACGTCTTTCAGGAGACGGAGCAAGTTGCGATGGCACCTTCCAATGTTGTGCCAGGCATCGAGCCTTCGGAAGACCGTCTGTTGCAAGGTCGGGTGTTCTCTTACGCCGATACGCAAATGTATCGCCTGGGCGCCAACGCCCTGCAATTGCCGATCAATGCGCCGAAAGTTGCGGTGAACAATGGCAATCAGGATGGTGCGATGAACGTGGGCGCGAGCAGCTCCGGGGTGAACTATCAGCCGAGCCGTGTACAACCGCGTGAAGAAACGCAAACCGCTCGTTACAGCCAGTCGGCGCTGTCGGGCAGCACTCAGCAAGCGAAGATCCAGCGTGAACAGAACTTCAAGCAGGCCGGTGATCTGTATCGCTCGTTCAGCAAAAAGGAACGCCGCGATCTGATCGACAGCTTCGGTGGCTCGCTGGCCAGCACCGATGACGAGAGCAAGCACATCATCCTGTCCTTCCTTTATAAGGCCGATCCGGAATATGGCACCGGCGTGACCGAGGTGGCCAAGGGTGACCTCAGCCGAGTCAAGGCACTGGCGGCCAAACTGGTCGACTGATTCGAGGCTCATGCGATGCGGGGCCTGACTCAGGCCCCGTTTCACTCAAGGAGATCGCTGATGCGTATCTGTCTTTTAATGTTGGCCGGTTGTTTGTCATTCAACGCGTGGGCGGCACCTGATGCGCAGAGCCCCGACGCTATCAGACTTCAGTTGCAAAACTACTATTTCGACGCTGCCCGGCGTGGTGATGTGCCGATGCTCGAGACCTTTATCGAATCGGGTTACTCCCTCGACACTCGCGATGACAAGGGTTACACCGCGCTGATTCTGGCGGCGTATCACGGGCAGGCACCAGCGGTGGAACGATTGCTCGCCGCCGGGGCCGACGCCTGTGCTCAGGATCAACGCGGTAACACGGCGTTGATGGGCGCGATTTTCAAGGGTGAGTTACAGATTGCCCGACGCTTGATGGCCACCGATTGCAGCCCCGACCAACGTAACGCTGCCGGTCAGACGGCCGCTATGTATGCCGGTCTGTTCAAGCGACTGGAGTTGCTCGACGCCCTCAAGGCCAAAGGTGCCGACCTGGATGCGCAAGATCCGCTGGGCAACAGCGCCGCGCGTCTGGCCAACGGGGAAATCCGTACTGCTGCGCCGCGCTGATTGGCGGCACGTGCGTTATCATCGCGGTTTTTGTCGGGGGTTCTGATGGCCAAGGCCAAGCGCATGTACGGCTGCACCGAGTGCGGCGCAACCTTTCCCAAGTGGGCCGGCCAGTGTGGCGAGTGCGGTGCCTGGAACACCCTCACTGAAACCATGATCGAGAGCGGCGGCGCCACCGCGCCCACCGGCCGCACCGGTTGGGCCGGGCAACAGGCGCAGATCAAGACCCTGGCCGAAGTCAGCGTCGAGGAGATTCCACGTTTTTCCACCGCGTCCGGTGAACTCGATCGCGTGCTCGGCGGTGGTCTGGTGGATGGTTCGGTGGTGCTGATCGGCGGTGATCCGGGGATCGGCAAGTCGACGATCCTGTTGCAGACCCTGTGCAATCTCGCCAAGAGCATGCCAGCGCTGTACGTCACCGGCGAGGAATCCCAACAGCAGGTGGCCATGCGCGCCCGTCGCCTCGGCTTGCCGCAGGACCAGTTGCGGGTGATGACCGAGACCTGTATCGAAACCATCATCGCCACCGCCCGTCAGGAAAAGCCCAAGGTGATGGTGATCGACTCGATCCAGACAATCTTCACTGAACAACTGCAATCGGCGCCCGGCGGCGTTTCCCAAGTGCGCGAAAGTGCGGCGTTGCTGGTGCGTTATGCCAAGCAAAGCGGCACAGCGATTTTCCTTGTTGGTCACGTCACCAAGGAAGGCGCGCTGGCGGGCCCGCGCGTGCTGGAACATATGGTCGATACCGTGCTGTATTTCGAAGGTGAATCCGACGGGCGTTTGCGTTTGCTGCGGGCGGTGAAAAACCGTTTCGGTGCGGTCAACGAGCTGGGTGTGTTCGGCATGACGGACAAAGGCCTGAAGGAGGTCTCCAATCCTTCGGCAATTTTCCTTACCCGTGCTCAGGAAGAAGTCCCGGGCAGCGTGGTGATGGCAACGTGGGAGGGCACGCGACCGATGCTGGTGGAGGTGCAGGCACTGGTCGATGACAGCCACTTGGCCAACCCGCGTCGGGTGACGCTGGGGCTGGATCAGAATCGTCTGGCAATGTTGCTCGCGGTTTTACACCGTCATGGTGGCATTCCGACCCACGATCAGGACGTGTTCCTCAATGTGGTCGGCGGGGTGAAGGTGCTGGAAACCGCATCCGACCTGGCGTTGATGGCGGCCGTGATGTCGAGCCTGCGCAATCGGCCATTGCCCCATGATCTGCTGGTGTTTGGCGAAGTCGGCTTGTCCGGCGAGGTGCGCCCGGTGCCGAGCGGTCAGGAGCGTTTGAAAGAAGCAGCCAAGCATGGCTTCAAACGGGCGATCGTACCCAAGGGCAATGCACCAAAAGAAGCACCTGCGGGCTTGCAGATCATCGCTGTCACCCGCCTCGAACAAGCCCTCGACGCGCTCTTCGAATAAAAAACTGTCTTCTGGTGAATTCTGTGGCGAGGGGATTTATCCCCGATGGCTGCGCAGCAGCCCATTTTTTGGGGCCGCTACGCGACCATCGGGGATAAATCCCCTCGCCACAGAGTCCGCCACAGGGCATTGATTTGTGTTGGCACTAGATTTCGATCAAGGCACCCAGTTCGCGTTCCAGCTCGGCTTCGTCAGCCAGATTGAGTTCAATCAACCGCCGCAAGCGTTGAATCGAATCAAGAGAAATGTGCTGGCAGACGAAGCCGAGCTGTCCGTGATCATCGTGTTTAAGCTGCGCATCCATTTCGATATGGACGTCTTCGCTCAGATGGATGTCGACATGGAAAGTATTCTCGGCAATGCCCAGCCATGGCTCTGGCTTCTCGATCAACAGTCCCTTGAGTGACAGATCGATCAGCTTCACCTGCCAGATATATTCACCCTGGCGTAATTCGGTTCTGGCATCGAACGCAATTCGTTTGAAGCGGCGACGATTTGCAGGGTGCTCGCTCATGGCGCAATCCTCCTGAAGGTTTGCTGACTATAGACCCCGCAAGCGGGGGCGAGCCAACCAGTAAAGCGTCTAGACCAATGTCGGGGTATGGCCTTTGGCGCCGTAAGCGCTAAACTCGGGGTGGCTGTCTTTCTTGTCCACCCTGGCTGGAATAATAAAATGAAAAATAATAATAGCCTGCTACGCCACTTACCCTGGCTAGTGCTGGCAATCGTAGGAGCGTGCGCCCTGGGCGTAGTGGCATTGCGCCGAGGCGAGGCGATCAACGCCTTGTGGATTGTGGTCGCTGCCGTGGCCATCTATCTGGTTGCGTACCGTTACTACAGCCTGTTCATCGCAAACAATGTGATGCAACTCGATCCGCGTCGGGCCACCCCCGCCGTTCTCAACAATGACGGTCTGGACTACGTTCCGACCAACAAACACATTCTCTTCGGTCACCACTTCGCAGCGATTGCTGGCGCGGGACCTCTGGTCGGCCCGGTACTGGCGGCGCAGATGGGTTACTTGCCCGGCACGCTGTGGCTGATTGCCGGCGTGGTGCTGGCGGGCGCGGTGCAGGACTTCATGGTTCTGTTCATGTCTACCCGTCGCAACGGCCGTTCCCTGGGCGACATGGTGCGTGAAGAAATGGGCCGGGTCCCCGGCACCATTGCCCTGTTCGGCTGCTTCCTGATCATGATCATCATCCTCGCGGTGCTGGCGCTGATCGTGGTCAAGGCACTGGCCGAGAGCCCGTGGGGCATCTTCACCGTGATGGCGACCATCCCGATCGCGATGTTCATGGGCATATACATGCGCTACATCCGTCCGGGCCGTATTGGCGAGATCTCCGTGGTCGGCGTGTTGCTGCTGCTGGGTTCGATCTGGCTGGGTGGGCAGATTGCCGCTGATCCGGTGTGGGCCAAGGCCTTCACTTTCACCGGTGTGCAAATTACCTGGATGCTGGTCGGCTACGGTTTCGTCGCTGCGTCGCTACCGGTCTGGCTGATTCTGGCGCCGCGTGACTACCTCTCCACCTTCCTGAAAATCGGCACCATCATCGCTCTGGCGATCGGTATTCTGGTGACCATGCCCGAACTGAAAATGCCCGCGCTGACCCAGTTCGTCGACGGCACCGGTCCGGTGTGGAAGGGCGGCCTGTTCCCGTTCCTGTTCATCACCATCGCTTGCGGTGCGGTGTCTGGGTTCCACGCGCTGATCTCTTCGGGTACCACGCCGAAGCTGCTGGATAACGAAACCAACGCCCGTTACATCGGTTACGGCGGCATGCTGATGGAGTCGTTCGTCGCCATCATGGCCATGGTCGCTGCCTCGGTGATCGAGCCTGGCGTGTACTTCGCCATGAACAGCCCGGCCGCCGTCGTCGGCAGTGATGTGGTGTCTGTTGCGCAAGTGGTCTCCAGTTGGGGCTTTGCGATTACGCCGGAAGCGCTGCAAGCCGTGGCGCATGACATCGGTGAAACCACCATCCTGGCCCGTGCCGGTGGTGCGCCGACCCTGGCGGTCGGTATCGCGCAGATCCTGCACAGTGTCCTGCCGGGTGAAAACACCATGGCGTTCTGGTACCACTTCGCGATCCTGTTCGAAGCGCTGTTTATCCTGACTGCGGTAGACGCCGGCACCCGTGCCGGGCGTTTCATGTTGCAGGATCTGCTCGGCTCTTTCGTTCCGGCGCTGAAACGTACCGAATCGTGGACCGCCAACCTGATCGCCACCGCCGGTTGTGTGGCGATGTGGGGCTGGCTGCTGTACCAAGGCGTGATCGACCCACTGGGCGGTATCAACACCCTGTGGCCGCTGTTCGGTATCTCCAACCAGATGCTCGCCGGTATCGCGCTGATGCTCGGCACCGTGGTCCTGATCAAAATGAAGCGTCAGCGCTACATTTGGGTCACTCTGCTGCCAGCCACCTGGCTGCTGATCTGCACCACGACTGCAGGCTTCATCAAACTGTTCGACGCCAACCCTGCGATCGGCTTCCTGTCGCTGGCCAAGAAATACAGCGATGCGCTGGCCAATGGTCAGGTGTTGGCACCGGCAAAAAGCGTTGAGCAGATGCAGCACGTGATCTTCAACGCTTACACCAACGCAACGCTGACCGCGCTGTTCCTGTTTGTGGTGTTCAGCATCCTGTTCTATGCGCTCAAGGTCGGCATCGCTGCCTGGGGCAAAAAAGAGCGTACGGATAAAGAATCGCCATTCCAGGCTCTGCCGGATGCGTAACCAGAGGATTGCAGCATGTTCAATGACCTGAGTCGCCTCGGTAAATACCTCGGTCAGGCCGCGCGCCTGATGGTCGGCATGCCTGACTACGACACCTACGTCGAGCATATGCAAACCAAGCACCCGGACAAACCGGTGATGAGCTATGAGATGTTCTTTCGCGAACGTCAGGAAGCCCGTTACGGTGGCAAGGGTGGGCCGAAGTGCTGTTGAGCTGACAGCCTTCGGTTGATGCAATCCCCCTGTGGGAGCGGGCTTGCTCGCGAAAGCGGTGTGTCATCGAGCAATGATGTCGACTGACACGACCTCTTCGCGAGCAAGCCCGCTCCCACATTTGTTTTGTGTTCCTTCAAGGAGATCGTGTTTTGTCTTCTCCCATACCTGTAACGGTACTCAGCGGTTTCCTCGGCGCCGGCAAGACCACCTTGCTGCGCCACCTATTGAAAGCCGAGCACGGCCTGAAAATCGCCGTGATCGAAAACGAATTCAGCGACGCCGGTATCGACACCCAGTTGTTGGGCGACGAGCCGGTGCAAGTCATGACGTTGGCCAACGGCTGCGTCTGCTGCACCATCCACACCGATCTGACCAAAGCCCTGTACTTGCTGCTCGAACGGCTGGACAGCGGCGAAATCGCCTTTGATCGCCTGGTGATCGAATGCACCGGGCTGGCCGATCCGGCGCCAGTGGCGCAGACCTTCTTCATCGACGAAGAGCTGCGCGAGCGTTATCTGCTCGACGGCATCATCACGCTGGTCGATGCCGCGCACGCCGAGCATCATCTGACCCAGACCATTGCCCAGGCCCAGATCGGTTTCGCCGACCGCTTGCTGGTGAGCAAGACCGATCTGGTCGATGAAGCCGCATTCACGGCGTTGAGCGAGCGTCTGACCCGGATCAACCGCCGCGCGCCGATCCGCGTGGTCCAGCACGGCAACATCGATCTGGCCGAACTGCTCGACGTACGCGGCTTCAATCTCAATGCCGACCTTGGCGGCGGGTTGAGCCTGCGGCCGGTGAGCAAAGCACCGTCCATCGATCGCATCTCCAGCCTGGTGCTGCGCACCGATCAGCCGCTGGATATCGATCAGCTCAGCGAGTTCATGAATGAACTGCTGGAAGAGCACGGCAAGCAATTGCTGCGTTACAAGGGCGTGCTGAACATTGCCGGGGAAGATCGGCGGCTGGTGTTCCAAGGCGTTCTGAAGTTGTACGGCTTCGACTGGGATACCGAGTGGGCCGAGGGTGAGGTGCGGGAAAGTGTGATTGTGTTTATTGCCGATGATCTGCCGGAAGAGAAAATTCGGGCGGGGTTTGCGCGGGTAGCGGCGGGCTGAGGGCTGCTCGGTGCCCGTGATGACGCCATCGCGGGCAAGCCCGCTCCCACAGTTCTAGCGGTGGACTCGAACCCTGTGGGAGCTGGCTTGCCAGCGATAGCGATTTACCCGGCAACACAATGCCCAAGGGGTGAACTCAGCAGGGCTTGCTCCAGATGATCCAGATGCCGATTCATCAGCAACCCGGCCTTGGCAGCATCGCCACATTCCACCGCCTCGACAATCGCCACATGCTCCTGCCACGCGCAACAGCTGTGCGTGTTCCGCGAACTCCTTGCAATTGCCAGCGACGTCAGCGGCACCAGACTTCGCAGAAAATGCGCCAACGGTGCATTTCCTGCCATCTGCGCCAATTGCAGATGAAACTCCCCCGACAAGCGAATGGCCGCGCCACGCCGATCCTGCTCGACGGCCTGACGCTCACGTTCGATCAAGGCGCGCAGGCGCTTGAGCCCTTCAACCGACGGCCGCTGACAAGCCAGCCGCACCAGCGTGCTTTCGGCAAGTCGCCGGGCATGCAACGTCTGCCTTGTGTGCTCCGCGTCCAGCTCGGCAACGCGTGGCCGATGATTGGCGCGCAGCACGATGATGTGCTCATGTGCCAACTGCGTCAGCGTCCGCCGCACATCTGCGCGGCTGACGCCGAACATCTGCTTGAGGCTCTCTTCGGTGAAGCGGCTGGCGGGTGCGATACGTTGTTCCAGAATTGCATCGAACAGCCGTGGATACAGATCCTCCACCGGCGCTCGCAGGCGGGAGAAGGGCAGGGCAGTCGACATCTGGCGGTTGTGCGACGGCGTGGCAAGACTGTTCATGGCCGGTCTCCAGTGTGAAGAAATTCAGTTGCTCAAGTTGTCTTCCGGAATGTTCAGCTCGATGCCCATGCGCTGACCTTCGCGCAGAATGTGCCGGCGCATTTCGGCGCTGGCCTGGGCGCTGTTCTTGCTGCGGATTGCACGCACTACGGCTTCGTTTTCTTCGAGGCGTTCGGCGAGGTGTTCCGGGGAGTTGCGCAGCACTTCGGCGCTCTGCTTGAGGGCATTGCTGGTCTGCTGCACCACGCTCTGGAAAATCGGGTTCGAGGTCAGGGTGAACAGTTCCTCATGGAACGCGATGTAGGCGCTGACCCCGGCTTCGCTATCGCCCGCGTCGAGGGCTTCGCGCATGTCCATCAAGGTCAGGCGCAACTGGCCGACTTCCTTGCTGCTGATCGACTGTGCAACCAGGCCGACGATGAACGGTTCAAGGGTGTAACGCAGTTGCAGCACGTCTTCGAGGCTGGCGCCGGCCACTGCGCTGTCGTGGCTTTGGCTGTCGCTCAGTTGCGCGTCGAGCACCACCACGCCTTTGCCCGGCATCGAGCGGACGAGGCCGAGGGTTTCCAGGACGATCACCGCTTCGCGCAGGCTTGGGCGGCTGATGCCCAGTTGTTCGGCCAGTTCGCGCTGGCCCGGCAGCATCTCGCCGGAGCGCCACTGACCACGGGCCAATGCCGCGCGGAGTTTTTCTACGACTGAGTTGACGACGGTTGATGTGGTTATCACTGGTCTAGCTCCATGTGCCTGCGAGAGACGCCGCAAGCCAGATCAAAAGATCACAGCCAGCGGCCATCCCGGCAGGGTTGAAAATCAGAACTCTTGCTGGTGCGCCGGAGTTGCTGTTTTACGCGGCTGAAAGGTGTAGCCCTGCTGGCCGCTCAGTACTTTGTTGGCTCGTTGTACGTCGATGTCTTTTTCCCAACGGGCGATGGCCACGGTGGCGACGCAGTTGCCGATCAGGTTAGTCAGTGCCCGGCCGATGCCCATGAACCAGTCCACCGCCAGCACCAGCACCAGACCGACCACCGGAATCGCCGGGATCGCCGTCAGCGTCGCCGCGAGAATCACCAGCGCCGAACCGGGAATCCCGTGGGCGCCTTTGGAAGTGATCAGTGACACCAGCAGAATCGTCAGCAGGTCGGTCATGGCCAGCGGCGTGCCGGTGGCGTTGGCGATGAACACGATGGCCAGGGTGAGGTAGATCGAGAAACCGTCGAGGTTGAACGAGTAGCCCGTGGGGATCACCAGGCCGACGGTCGAGCTGCCGATACCCAAGTGTTCAAGTTTGCGCATGATCTGCGGCAGCACGGCATCGGAGGACGCGGTGCCCATGACGATCAGCAATTCTTCGCGCAGATATTTAAGCAGCGGCCACATGCGCAGGCCGGAGGCGCGCATCACCAGACCGAGAATCACGCTGACGAACGCGATGCAGGTCAGATAAAACAGGCCGACCAGACTGCCCAGATGTTGCAGCGAGTCGAGGCCATATTTGCTGGTGGTGAAGGCGATGGCGCCGAATACGCCGATTGGCGCCAGACGCACGATCATGCCCATGATCCGGAAGATCACGTGGCTCAGTTCGTTGATCAGTCGCGAGATGCCCGACGCCGCTTCACCGACCAGATTCAACGCACTGCCGAACAGCACCGAAAACAGCAGCACTTGCAGGATGTTGTTGTCGGCAAATGCGCCGATCACCGAAGTCGGGATCAGATCCATCAGGAACTGCGTGGTGGTGTGCATGTGTTGACCGCGCTCGGCGATGTCGCCCATGTCGGCGGCGGACAGCTGCTCCAGATGGATATTCGCGCCGCTGCCGATGCCGGTGCTGAAGGCGAATACCAGGCCGATCACCAGCGCGATGGTGGTCAACACTTCAAAATAGATCACCGATTTGAGACCGATCCGGCCAACCTTCTTCAGATCGCCCGCGCCACTGATGCCGCTGACCACCACGCAGAACACGATCAGGCCGATGAGCATCTTGATCAGTTTGATGAAACCGTCGCCGAGCGGTTTGAGCTGGGCCGAGTATTCAGGAAGGGTCAGCCCGCAGACGATGCCGAGCACCAGTCCGAGAACCACTTGAAGGAAGATTGAACGCGAGCACCATCTGAGCATGGGAGGAATCCTGGTCGGTGTCCTGGCTGCCGTGCGCTTGGCGCATCAGATTCAGGACTTAATTATTGTGGTCTTACCGGTATGTCCAGTGCGGGTGCAGTCTAGGCGCTGTTTTTTCGAGATCGCAAGTGAAAAATGACGAATTGGCATGACCGGTCTGACCAGTTGTGCGGCAAGTCCCATTCTTGAGCGGTTCAAGCGTTTGAAAAAATTCAGGCGAAAAAAAACCGGCCAATCACTTGGCCGGTTTTTCATGCTGCAGATTTAACGTCGCAATTACGCGCCGTATACCGGCAGTTTCTTGCAGATGGCTTTGACTTTCTCACGAACGGCGTCGATCACCGCTTCGTTGTTCAGGTCAGCCAGGATGTCGCAGATCCAGCCGGCCAGCTCTTTGCACTCGGCTTGCTTGAAGCCGCGAGTGGTCACAGCCGGGGTACCGAAACGCAGGCCGGAAGTAACGAACGGCGAGCGTGGATCGTTTGGCACGGAGTTTTTGTTCACGGTGATGAACGCTTTGCCCAGAGCGGCGTCGGCGTCTTTACCGGAGATGTCCTGCTTGATCAGCGACAGCAGGAACAGGTGGTTTTTGGTACCGCCCGAAACCACGTCGAAACCGCGCTCGATGAACACTTCGGCCATGGCCTGGGCGTTCAGCACCACTTGTTCCTGGTAGGCCTTGAACTCAGGCTGCAGCGCTTCCTTGAAGCAGATCGCTTTAGCGGCGATCACGTGCTCCAGCGGACCACCCTGGGCGCCCGGGAATACTGCGGAGTTCAGCTTTTTCTCGATCTCGGCGTTAGCGCGCGCCAGGATCAGGCCGCCACGTGGACCGCGCAGGGTCTTGTGCGTGGTGGTGGTCACGACGTCAGCGAAAGGCACCGGGTTCGGGTAGACGCCAGCGGCGACCAGACCGGCTACGTGAGCCATGTCGACGAACAGGTAGGCACCGACTTTGTCAGCAATGGCGCGGAAACGCGGGAAGTCCAGGATCTGCGAGTAGGCAGAGAAACCGGCCACGATCATTTTCGGCTTGTGCTCAACCGCCAGACGCTCGACTTCGTCGTAGTCGATCAGGCCGTTGGCGTCGATGCCGTACTGCACGGCGTTGTACAGCTTGCCGGAGGAGGAAACGCTGGCGCCGTGGGTCAGGTGACCACCGTGGGCCAGGCTCATGCCCAGGATGGTGTCGCCACCTTGCAGCAGGGCCAGGTAAACAGCGGCGTTGGCTTGCGAACCGGCGTGCGGCTGAACGTTGGCGTAATCGGCGCCGAACAGCTCTTTGGCGCGGTCGATGGCCAGTTGCTCAACAACGTCGACGAACTCGCAACCACCGTAGTAACGCTTGCCCGGGTAGCCTTCGGCGTACTTGTTGGTCAGAACCGAGCCTTGAGCCTCCATCACCGCTGGGCTGGTGTAGTTTTCCGAAGCGATCAGCTCGATGTGTTCTTCCTGGCGCTGAGCTTCTTGCTCCATGGCGGCAAAAAGATCGGCGTCGTACTTGGCAATAGTCAAATCACGGCTGAACATGGCGGTCCTCAAGGATCGGGGGCAGAAAAGGGGGGCATTCTAACCCAATGGGTTTTGGATGGCATATGAAACGACATCATGTCGCAGACAAGTGGCGTTCATGACAGATGTGCGGTGCTTTTGCTGGCCCCATCACTGGCAAGCCAGCTCCCACAGTAATCGAGGCAGGCCTGCGATTTTGTGATCGACATCAATTCCTGTGGGAGCGAGCCTGCTCGCGAAGGCCGCGCCGCAGATGTTCAGTCGAACATGAAGAGCGCGTCATTGCTGAACTGCGCCTCGAACCGGCTCGCCGGCATCGGCCGCCCGAACAGATACCCCTGAACCTCATCGCAACCATGCTCACGCAGGAAGTCCAGTTGCTCATGGGTTTCCACGCCTTCAGCGATTACCGCCAGATTCAGGCTGTGGGCCATGGCGATGATTGCCCGGGCGATCTGCGCGTCCTGCTCACCTGACGGCAGGCCGTCGACGAAGGTGCGATCGATCTTCAGCACGTCGATCGGGAACTGCTTGAGGTAGTTCAGCGATGAATAACCGGTGCCAAAGTCGTCGACCGCAATGCTCAGGCCAAGGTTTTTCAGGCCGGCGAGAATCTGCATCGCTTCGCTGACTTCACGCATCAAAATACTTTCAGTCAGTTCCAGCTCCAGGCACGCCGGCGGCAGGCCGGTTTCGCGCAGGATCGTGGCGATTCGCGTGCCGAGCTGGCCGTCGGAGAACTGCCTGGCGGAAATGTTTACCGACACCTTCGGCACGCGCACTCGGTTCTGGTGCCAGGTCTTGAGCTGGCGGCAAGCCTCGCTGATCACCCAGTCGCCGACGTCCACCACCAGCCCGAGCTCTTCCAGCACCGGAATGAAATCCCCCGGCGGCACCAGCCCTCGACGCGGATGGCGCCAGCGCAGCAAGGCTTCGGCGCCGGTCAGGCGTTTGCCGTCGCCGCTGAACTGCGGTTGGTAATACAGGACGAATTCGTTCTGCTCCAGGGCGTGGCGCAGGTCGCTTTCGAGTTCCAGGCGTTCGAGCGCACTGGCGTTCATGTCGGCCTGATAGAACTGGAAGTTGTTCTTGCCGCGCTCCTTGGCGTGGTACATCGCGGTGTCGGCGTTCTTCATCAACTGGCTGAGTTCGTTGCCATCTTGCGGGCTCAGGGCGATGCCGATGCTCGCGGTGACGAAGAACTCGCGACTTTCCAGTACGAATGGACGCACGAGGCTGGCGAGAATCTGCTCGGCGACATGAATCGCCCGGTTCAGCGCCATCTCGCGGCTGGAGCGGTGTTGCAGGAGCAAGGTGAACTCATCGCCGCCCATGCGCGCCACGGTGTCGTCATCATCGACGCACGCCAGCAGGCGCGTAGCCATGTCTTTCAACATGCGGTCGCCGGCGGCATGGCCGAGGGAATCGTTGATCGGTTTGAAGCGGTCGAGGTCAAGGAACATCAGCACCACCCACGACTTCTGCCGTTCGGCCGATTGCAGCGCGGTGTGCAGGCGATCCTGGAACAGCGTGCGGTTGGGCAGGTGGGTCAGGGCGTCGTAGTAGGCGAGGCGATGGATGCGCTGCTCGCTGGCCTTGCGCTCGCTGATGTCGCTGAAGAAACACACGTAACTGGCCAGGTCGCCTTCGTCGTCGAGCACGGCGGTGATGCCGACCCACGCCGGGTAATGCTCGCCGTTACGGCGCTTGAGCCAGACTTCACCTTCCCAGGTGTTGTGCAAGTGCAATTGCTTGAGCACGTAGCGCAGGTGCGCGTCCTGCTGTTCGTCGACGGTGAGCATGTTCGGCAACTGGTCGAGCACCTCGCTCACCGCGTAACCGCTGACCCTGCTGAACGCTTCGTTGGCCTGGACGATATAGCCGGCCGGGTCGGTGATCAGAATCGCCGAGGTCGAGTGTTCGAACACCGTGGCGGCCATGCGCAGGTCTTTCTCGGCGCGGCGTTGCTGGCTGATGTCGCGACCGACACCGAGCACGCCTTCAAACGCACCGTGTTCATCCCAAACCAACACCAGACGCAGTTCGATCGGGATCTTGCGGCCGTCGGCGCGCAGGCAGTCGAACAGGAACAGTTGCGTCTGCACTTGATTGCGCAACAGCGCCAGTTGCTCGGGTTTGTCCAGCGCCTTGCTGACCCGATCCATCAAGCTGTAGATGCCACTCAGTTGCTGCGGATTGGCGATGGTCGATTGCCAGCCGTTCTGGAAAATCCACTCGGCGTCGTAGCCCAGCACCGCCTGCACCGAGGGGCTGACGTAGTTAAGCGAGAGTTTGCTGTCGGTGGAGAAAATCACGTCACTGATGCTTTCGGCGAGCATGCGGTAGCGCTGCTCGCTGTCGCGCAGCGATTCGCTGGCCTCGATCTGTTCGGTGATGTCCTTGGCCACGCCGATGATGCGCGTGACCTGATCGTGCTTGTCGCGCGCCAGTGCCTGTTCACGGATGTCGAAGCGCCGCCACTCGCCATCGCGATGACGGAAGCGCAACTGACATTGCAACAACTGGCTGTAACCGGCATGGCGCTGCATCTGCCGCGAGCGGTGGTAGTAATCGGCGTCTTCCGGGTGCAGGAGAATTTCCCAGAAGTATTCGCCCATCTGATGCAATTCGGAGCGGTTGTAACCGAGGGTCTGGCCGAGGTGGTGGTTGCTGAAAATCATCCGCTGGCTGATCACGTCTTGCACGTACAGGTGATCCGGCACGGTACGCACCACGTCCGACCAGAAGCCTTCGCGCTCCAGCAGCGACAACTCGACCAGCTTGCGGCTGGTGATGTCGTTGATGCTGAGGATTACCGCTTTGTAGTCATGCTGTTCGGTCGGCAGGCGCAGGACCATCCACAGGTGCTGGTCGCGACCGTTGATGTCCGGCAGTTTGATTTCCAGTTCCAGCTGCTTTTGCTGCTGGAGCACGGCGTCGAGCACCTGGTTGCCAATCGCGCAGTGACGGTGCGGATGACCGTCGATCAACAGTTGCCAGGCGTGCTCGCAGGAATTGACGTTGAGCAGTTGCAGCGCCACCTGATTGACCTCGGTGACGCGCAGCTCCTGAAGTAATTGCTGGCGCTGCTGCGGTTGGTCGAGCCAGGCCTTGAGCTGATCGCTGGTCTGGATCTGCGCACGTTCGAAAACCTGTTTCAGCCCGGACAAATCAAGTACGCAAAGGGCAACACCGGTGCCCTCGAAAATGTCCTGATAACGTCGACGCCCTTCATGCACCTGGCGCTGACGGCGGCGCATGTTCAGCAAGGCGATCACCGGCAGCATCGAGAAGGCCAGGCCCAGCAGGCATTTGCCGATGAAAGCCGGCAGCAGTTCTTCGAGCACACGCTGGCGGTCGAACAGCCCGCGCAATTGCCAATCGCTGCTGCTCAGCGGCACGGTGAGCACGGTGTTGGCCAGATCGTCAGGGCTGAGGACGCCGGGTTTGGCCGACGGCAGGGCTTCGTCGCGACTGATGATCTGGTGGTTGATGCGGTTTTCCACCAGCCACAACGGGCGCAGTCCGGTTTCACTCTGTTTGGTCAGTGAATCAAAGAACGTCGGTGTCAGGCGCAAGGCCCAATAACCACGGGTGCTGCCACTGGCCTGGTGGAGTAACAGATGCACCGTCGAACCGTCGTCGGCGTTACTGAAGTAATGCGCCTGGGCATGGCTGCGCCGCACCAGTTCGGTGAGGTAGACGGCGTCGGAGCTGTCGGCGGCGCTGTCGCTGATGATTTTGCCGGAGGGGCTGAGTAACGCCAGACTGCGCAAGTCCGGTAACGATTGCTGAAGCTTGCGTAGCAATTGCTGCTGTTCGTCGGCCGATTGCGGTTGTTCGACGATCGGTAGCAGATTGAGGGCGATTTGCGCGTTCAGCGCCATGTTCAGGCTGACCTGCGAGGCGAGGTCGGCGGTGTAGTCGATGGTGTACTGGCGCTGGTTTTTCTGGGTTTCGCGCAGTTGGTCAAGCAGTTGCCAGAACAGCAACGCCAGCAGCAAAAGCACGAGCGTCGCCAGCGCACCCTTTAATGTGCCGCGCAGGGGCGAGCCGGTCCCCGGATTGGACGCGCTCACAGAAGCTGGCGGGGTAACGTTGGACAAGCTGTAATCCTGCGGTTTGGCTGGACTGGCGCGACGTGCACTATAAGCCGGACGCCCGAAGGGCGGCTAGCATGCCTTGAGTTGTGGCGAAGTGCCAGCCCCTCGCGGCTGGACTGCCTTCCGTCATTAAGGTAGCTTTGCCGGTTACGCGGGAGCGTTCCAGCTCCTAGACTCAGGTTTTTTTAGCGCGCACGCCTTGATGGCCAACAAGTGATCAAGTGAACGACGCGCATCGGCCTGGCCGGGCATCGCCTGCGCTCCAATCATTCATCTGTCACTGACCCAAGGTTCTCCATGGCTCAATACGTCTTCACCATGCATCGGCTGGGCAAAGTTGTTCCGCCGAAGCGGGAAATCCTCAAAAACATTTCGCTGTCCTTCTTCCCCGGCGCCAAGATCGGCGTACTCGGCCTCAACGGTTCGGGTAAGTCCACGCTGCTGAAAATCATGGCCGGCGTCGACACCGAGTTCGAGGGCGAAGCCCGTCCGATGCCGGACCTGAACATCGGTTATCTGCCGCAAGAGCCACAACTTGATCCGACCAAGACCGTGCGTGAAGTGGTCGAGGAAGCGGTCAGCGTGATCAAGGATGCGCAAGCGCGTCTGGACGAGGTCTACGCGGCTTACGCCGATCCGGATGCCGACTTCGACAAACTCGCCGCCGAGCAGGCCAAACTCGAAGCGATCCTGCAGGCCAGCGACGGTCACAACCTTGAGCGCCAACTGGAAGTCGCCGCCGATGCGCTGCGTCTGCCGGCCTGGGACGCCAAAGTAGAACACCTGTCGGGTGGTGAGAAGCGTCGTGTGGCCCTGTGCCGCCTGCTGCTGTCCGCCCCGGACATGCTGCTGCTCGACGAACCGACCAACCACTTGGACGCCGATTCCGTTGCGTGGCTGGAGCACTTCCTGCACGACTTCCCGGGCACCGTGGTAGCGATTACGCACGACCGTTACTTCCTCGACAACGTTGCTGGCTGGATTCTCGAACTCGACCGCGGCGCGGGCATTCCATACGAAGGCAACTACTCGGGTTGGCTTGAAGCCAAGTCCGATCGTCTGGCCGCTGAATCCAAGCAGCAGTCGGCGCACGAAAAAGCCATGAAGGAAGAACTGGAGTGGGTGCGCAAAGGCGCCAAAGCCCGCCAGTCGAAATCCAAGGCACGTCTGCAACGCTTCGAAGAAATGCAATCGCAGGAATTCCAGAAGCGTTCGGATACCAACGAGATCTACATCCCGGCCGGTCCACGCCTGGGCGACAAGGTCATCGAATTCAAGAACGTCACCAAGGGCTACGGCGATCGCGTGTTGATCGACAACCTGTCGTTCTCCATGCCTAAAGGCGCCATCGTCGGCGTGATCGGCGGTAACGGTGCCGGTAAGTCGACCCTGTTCCGCATGCTGATGGGCAAGGAACAACCGGATTCGGGCAGCATCGAAGTCGGCGAAACCGTGCAACTGGCCTGCGTCGATCAGAGCCGCGATGACCTGGATGGCAGCAAGACTGTGTTCCAGCAGATCTCCGACGGTTCCGACCAGATTCGCATCGGCAACTACGAGATCCCGTCGCGTACCTATGTCGGTCGCTTCAACTTCAAGGGCGGCGACCAGCAGAAGTTCGTCAAGGACCTGTCCGGTGGTGAGCGCGGTCGTCTGCACCTGGCGCTGACCCTGAAGGAGGGCGGCAACGTCCTGCTGACGACGAACCGTCCAACGACCTCGACGTTGAAACCCTGCGTTCCCTGGAAGAAGCCCTGCTGGACTTCCCGGGCGCCGCCATTGTGATCTCTCACGATCGGTGGTTCCTTGACCGCGTGGCGACACACATCCTGGCGTACGAAGATGACTCGCAAGCGATCTTCTTCGAAGGTAACTACACCGAGTACGAAGCCGATCGCAAAAAGCGTCTCGGCGAAGCAGCTGCCCAGCCACACCGGGTACGTCACAAGAAACTGGCCTGATTCGGGTTGGTTGCATGAAAAAGCGGAGCCTTCGGGCTCCGTTTTTTTTGCCTGGGTTTTCAGGTTGACCGAGTGGGATTCATCGCTGGCAAGCCAGCTCCCACAGGATTTTTGTCATGCCCTGATTTTTGTGAACGCCGCTGGAAACTGTGGGAGCTGGCTTGCCAGCGATGGCGGTGTAACTGTTGGTGCATGACTTGAATTTGGTCTCCCTATTCAGGTGCGAAATCAGGGCAAAAAACGAACCGATTTATATCCTGTGCACCATTTAATTTCATAACTGCGACATTTTGCTCTGTTCCTGTGCGCAATTCGTTTGTTACAGTCCGGCTCAATCTCTTCCAACGACAATAAATTTGCCGAGACTTTTCCCATGATCGAATCCGTCGAATCCTTCCTCGCCCGGCTGAAAAAACGTGACACGGATCAGCCTGAATTCCACCAGGCCGTCGAAGAAGTCCTGCGCAGTCTGTGGCCGTTTCTCGAAGCCAATCCGCATTACCTGACCTCGGGGATTCTGGAACGCATTTGCGAGCCGGAGCGAGCGGTGGTGTTTCGCGTGTCGTGGGTCGACGATCAAGGCAAGGTTCAGGTCAATCGCGGTTTCCGCATTCAGATGAACAGCGCCATCGGCCCGTACAAGGGCGGCTTGCGTTTCCACCCATCAGTGAACATGGGCGTGTTGAAGTTTCTCGCCTTTGAACAGACCTTCAAGAATTCCCTGACTTCGCTGCCCATGGGCGGCGGCAAGGGTGGTTCGGACTTCGATCCGAAGGGCAAGAGCGATGCCGAAGTCATGCGTTTCTGCCAGGCGTTCATGAGTGAGCTGTACCGTCACATCGGTTCGGACGTCGATGTGCCGGCCGGTGACATCGGCGTCGGCGCGCGGGAGATTGGTTTCCTGTTCGGCCAGTACAAGCGCCTGAGCAACCAGTTCACCAGCGTGCTGACCGGCAAAGGCATGACGTATGGCGGCAGCCTGATTCGCCCGGAAGCCACCGGTTTCGGTTGCGTGTATTTCGCGGAAGAAATGCTCAAGCGTCGTGAGCAAACCGTCGAAGGCAAACGCGTGGCGATCTCCGGTTCCGGCAACGTTGCGCAGTACGCGGCGCGCAAGGTCATGGATCTGGGCGGCAAGGTGATTTCGCTGTCCGACTCCGAAGGCACGCTGTACTGCGAGGCAGGCCTGAGCGAAGAGCAATGGCTGGCACTGCTGGAGCTGAAAAACGTCAAGCGCGGCCGCATCAGCGAATTGGCCACGGCATTCGGCCTGGAGTTCCGCGCCGGTCAGCACCCGTGGTCGCTGCAATGCGACATCGCGCTGCCATGCGCCACTCAGAATGAACTCGACGCCGAAGCGGCTCGCACCTTGCTGCGCAACGGTTGCGTGTGCGTGGCCGAAGGCGCGAACATGCCGACCACGCTGGAGGCTGTGGATATCTTTATCGAGGCCGGGATTCTGTTCGCACCGGGCAAGGCATCGAATGCCGGCGGCGTGGCAGTGAGCGGTCTGGAGATGTCGCAGAACGCCATGCGCCTGTTGTGGACGGCCGGAGAGGTCGACAGCAAACTCCACGCGATCATGCAGTCGATCCACCACGCGTGCGTGCATTACGGCGAAGAGAACGGGCGGATCAACTACGTCAAAGGCGCAAACATCGCCGGCTTCGTCAAAGTCGCCGATGCGATGCTGGCCCAAGGCGTGGTTTAAGCCGGTTCGATGCGGATCACTTCAATCACTTGATCGCCAGCGGGGCGCTGCCACAGCACCTCATCGTTGAGCCGGGCGCCAAGCAATGCCCGGCCCAACGGAGAGCCCCAATTGATCAGGCCTTTGCTGGCGTCGGCCTGATCTTCACCGACCAGTTGCACCCGGCGTTCGGTGTCGTGTTCGTCGGCGTAGGTCACCCAACTGCCAATCTGCACCTTGTCGGTGGAGGTGGCGGCGACAGCCACCTGAGCGCTGCTCAGGCGTTGATTGAAATAGCGCAGATCCCGTTCCAGATCGGCCTGGCGTTGTTTGTCGGCCTGGTCTCCCTTGGCCGATTGTTCGGCGTGCAGCGCTTGCAGCTCGGCGACTTTGGCCTGCAACTGCGCCAGACCTTGTGGGGTGACGTAATTGGGCTGTTCGCTGACGTGGCGTTCGACCGGTTGATCGGCTTGCGCGGCGGCGTTGTCTTCGTTGACGAAAGCGCGGCTCATGGTGTCCTCCTCTTTATAGAGTCTGGCCATGGTCGCAGGCATTTGGTTTCACCGGATGTCTGCAAGCGACCTATTGCGAGCGATAGGCCCGCCCGGCGTCCTGATCTTTCTGCTGCTGCCAGGCGCGCTCGCGTTGGTCCCAGTGTTCGTTGCGGTAGTCTTCGCGATCCTTGTTTTCCAGCATTGCCTGACACTGGCGGAAGCCATCGGTCCAGCCGTCGGCGTACTGCTTATCCTTCAGATAGCGCGGCACATTCTTGCGAAACTCGCCGCTGATCGAACCGGCAGCCTGCCGGCCACTGACACAACCGTCATCGAAGCCGTCGGCGAAGGCCGGTGGATAACCTTTGGCGATCAGATCTTCATGGGTGGATTGGCAACCACCCAGCAACAGCAAAACCCCCAGCAAACCCGCACACCGCCACATCGCACTCTCCCGCGCCGTCACACGGCTTATGGGGAAAGTCTAGAAGCGGATTCGTCGGACGTTGGTGAAAGACATGTAAGTATTTCGTTGAACACCGGAGAACCCTGTGGGAGCGGGCTTGCCCGCGATGAGGCCATCAGACTCAACATCTTTGTCGGCTGACAGTCCGCTATCGCGGGCAAGCCCGCTCCCACAGGTTCTGCGATGTGCCTGATCAGTAGTGATACCACTTCACTTCGAGCATGACTTCCGTCTCTGGCGTCGCGACGTGGCTGAACTCACGCTGCGCACTCAGGCGCAAACCAAGATTGCGCGACAATTCCCACTGCTGATTAAGGCTCAGGCTGCGGCGCACTTCGCCGTTGGTGAAGTAATCACCCTTGGCCTCCACACTCAGATTGCCCAGCGGGTTTTTCCACAACACGCCACTGTTGAAGCCGGCCGCCGGGGCGATGAAACCGGCGAAGTCATTGTTGTGTTCAACCCGCACCGTACCGAGGGCGAACCCCAGCACGTCTTCGCCCAATTGCCACGTACCACCCCCGCCACCATTGACGTGGCTGACCAGCGTTTCGTCGTCATGCTTGCCCGGCACACGCTCCAGCCCGCCAGTGACTTGCCACGACAGGGGCTGAAGCAGCTCGTTACGCGGCGTCAGTGAACGAATGGTCGCGAGATCGAGTTGCTGGAATTGCCAGTGATTGCCTTCGTACTGGCGCAGTTTCATCTGCAGGATTTCGATCTGCGCACCCAGCGGGAAACTTTCGGCGTTGTCGTTCAGGTCGTGGTAAGCCATGCGCAAGCCATACTCGCCGAACGCACGATCACCACGTGTGCCGACACCGGCCTGCCAGGTGCGTGATTCGTGGCCGTCTTCGGGCAGACCGGGTTGTGGGATCTCCAGATCCGGTGCCGGGTTTTTATTGATCGCCCGCAGCAGTTCGAAACTGCGTTGCGCCCGCTGCGGATCGCGTTCCTGACCGTTGGCGCGATAGCGTTCCAAGCGGTAAGCCGCGTCGATGATCAAGGCTTGGCGGGCGCGGGGCAGGGCTTTGAAGGCCGGGTCTTGCAGCTGCTGTTGATCGGAGCTGACCTTCAATACCCATTGCTGTTCTTCGCCACTCAGCGGCTCGGCGCGGCTGAGCAATTCACGCTCGCGGGAAGGACGGTATTCGATACTTTCCACCAGCCCGGCCTCTTTCACCGCTTTGACCGTGTCGGTGGGGATCGCGGTCAGCGGGAATTGCTCGGTCAGGCGCAGGCTCGGGCGCGCCACTTGCAGCAGTTCAAGCAGACGATACGAGCAGTTTTCGTCGAAGAAGAAATAGTCGAACTGGATCTGCTTCAACTCCCACACATGCTCGACCATGCGTGCGGTTTCTTCTTGCGTCAGGTTCAGCCGGTATTCCCACAGGTCGCGGTTTTCCAGGCTGCGGTATTCGGAGAGTTTTTCCTGGTACGGCACCAGCGCGAACAGGCCGGGATAGCCGCCCATCAAGCCTTTCCAAGCGTAGAGAATGCTGTTGTCGGAACCTTCGATATAGGCGCCGAAGTTGATCGCGTAACTGAGCAGCGAGGTCTTGTCGCTTTGCACGTCAGCCTGATCGATGCGCAGCAGGGTATGGCCGAACATCGATGACGGGCTGTTCAGATAAGCCGCCGGGAAGATCATCACAGCGCTGTGCGGGGAGACATCCTTGAACCACTTTTTGTACTCGGCGCACGCGGGAGTCGGCAGATCGGTGAGGTTTAGTTGCGCCTTCAGCCAACGGGTACGGGCGGGATAAACGCATTGTGCATGCTGCTCGCCGAGGCTGGCCGGGGCGTACAGCGCCTGCACGGTGGCGGCCAGTTCGTGATCGGGGTGCTCATTGCCATCAGGGGCGAGAAAGAATTTCCTGTCGCTGACATAGCTGCGCCAGCCGCCGAGTTTGGCGGTTTCGTAGTGACCGAGGGAAATCCAGAAACGGTCATTGGCCAGTTGCTGCAAACGTTGAGGGTCGATGTTTGGCGCGGCGGACAGCGGGGCGCAGACACAGAGCGCCAGCCAGGCAAGGCGTTTGAGCATAGTTGGCAACTTAAACAAGAAAGAAACAAAAGCCCGAATGGCGGGAATACCGAGCAGTCAGCGGGGAAACTCATACCCCGTGGCGAGGGGATTTATCCCCGATGGGCTACGCAGTAGCCCCCATCCCTGCAACTCCATTGCATCAGATACACCGCATGCAAAGGTTTCACGACTGCTTCGCAGCCGATCGGGGATAAATCCCCTCGCCACAGGTCACCGTCAAGCATGACTTTTCTGGTATTGCCCGGGAAGGGCACGTTCAAAAAACAAAACCCGCTTCCCGAAGGAAGCGGGTGAGGCCGAGCTTAAGCCTGAGTCGCGTACTTGGCCAGACGTGGGTCTGATTTCAGAACGGCCAGGGTGTTGGTATGCACGTCTTCAGCGGTCACGTCAGCCTTGCTGAAGATCTGCTGGAAGTGCTCGTGAGTGACGGCAGCAAAGTGCGCACGGTCTTCCGGCGCCACGCCCAGTACCACGGCGTAGGTCGTCAGCGCTTCGCCGTTGCCCTTGGCCATGTCTTCGGACAGCTCGTTCATCATGCCATTCATGGCAAACCAGGATTTGCCGCCGTAGGTCAGCGATGCGTTGGTCGAGCAGCCGTTGGTGCCGGAAGTCATGCCGAAGGTGGCGTTACCGGAAGTGCCGTTGGTGGTGGAAGCGAGGAAGTGCGCCGGGGTGCCACGCTGACCTTCGAACAGCATGTTGCCCCAACCGCAATCCGGGCCGCCCGGGGCTTGCGCCATTGCGTTGATGGATACAGCGGTGAAGAGAGTACCGAGAAGAATCCGTTTCATAGCTTTGTTCTCTTTGTGTGCATACCAATGGACAGGGTTCTGGCCCCCAAGCTCTGTACGAAACAGACCCAAACGAAGCCAGTGGGCCGGTATTAGTTCCAGCCGCGCAGTTTGGAGTTTAGGCACGTTCCCGCAGTTCCGTGATTTTTTACAAAAGATTTGGTCATAAGCCCGTTTTCCGGGGGCCTGCTGCGCAGAGGGCGAGTTGTCTATGCTTTGTCACATGGCGCGCCTTGCCAGTGGGGCACGGGCAGCGCCAGAATGCCGCTATCTGCCCCGCCTGATTGTTAAGGAAGCCCGATGCCTGATCCTGTTGCTGCCAGCTTGCGTCTAGCGCCCGAAGCGCTG
>NZ_JBIUVJ010000016.1:0-9264 GCF_044742875.1 Pseudomonas sp. NPDC087817 | reverse complement strand
ATTATACCGCAAAAAACAATGACAACACAGAATTCAGATGAACAGTTCAGCTTCACTACCACCAATGATCTGGAGCCCTTTCGCGGTGTGCTCGGCCAGGAACGCGCGGTCGAAGCCTTGCAGTTCGGTGTGGCCATGCCACGCCCCGGTTACAACGTCTTTGTCATGGGCGAGCCCGGTACCGGTCGCTTCTCGTTCGTCAAACGCTACCTGAAGGCCGAAGGCAAGCGCTTGCAGACCCCGGCCGACTGGGTCTACGTCAACAACTTCGATGAACCGCGCGAGCCCCGCGCCCTGGAACTGCCATCGGGCACGGCCGGCGCATTCATCGGTGACATCAACGGTTTGATCGACAACCTGCTGGCGACTTTTCCGGCGGTGTTCGAGCACCCTTCCTACCAGCAAAAGAAAAGCGCCATCGACCGCGCTTTCAACCAGCGCTACGACAAGGCCCTCGACATCATCGAGCGTCTGGCCCTGGAAAAAGACGTTGCCCTGTACCGCGACAGCAGCAACATCGCGTTCACGCCGATGCTTGATGGCAAGGCGCTGGATGAAGCCGAGTTTTCGCAATTGCCGGAGGCTGATCGCGAGCGTTTCCACGATGACATCTCCGGCCTCGAAGAGCGCCTGAACGAAGAACTCGCCAGCCTGCCGCAGTGGAAGCGCGAATCGAACAACCAACTGCGTTCGCTCAACGAAGAAACCATCACGCTGGCCTTGCAGCCGTTGCTGTCGCCACTGTCGGAGAAGTACGCAGAAAATGCTGCTGTCTGCGGTTATCTGCAAGCGATGCAGGTGTATCTGCTGAAAACCGTTGTCGAGCAATTGGTCGACGACAGCAAGACCGACGCCGTCGCGCGCAAGCTGCTGGAAGAGCAATACGCACCAAGCCTGGTGGTCGGTCATCCGGCCAGCGGCGGTGCGCCGGTGGTGTTCGAGCCGCATCCGACCTATGAAAATCTGTTCGGCCGCATCGAATACACCACCGATCAGGGCGCGCTCTACACCACCTATCGTCAGTTGCGTCCGGGGGCATTGCACCGCGCCAACGGGGGGTTCCTGATCCTTGAAGCAGAAAAAATGCTCAGCGAGCCGTTCGTGTGGGATGCGCTCAAGCGTGCTCTGCAATCGCGCAAGCTGAAAATGGAATCGCCACTGGGCGAGATGGGCCGCTTCGCCACCGTGACGCTCAACCCGCAGCACATACCGTTGCAGGTCAAAGTCATCATCATCGGTGCGCGGTCGCTGTATTACACGTTGCAAGACCTTGATCCGGACTTTCAGGAGATGTTCCGCGTTCTGGTCGATTTCGACGAAGACATCCCGATGGTCGACGAGAGCCTGGAGCAGTTCGCCCAGCTGTTGAAAACCCGGACTTCGGAAGAAGGCATGGCGCCGTTGACTGCTGATGCCGTGGCGCGCCTGGCCACTTACAGCGCGCGTCTGGCCGAACATCAGGGGCGTTTGTCGGCGCGTATCGGCGATCTGTTCCAACTGGTCAGCGAAGCGGATTTCATCCGTCATCTGGCTGGCGATGAAATGACTGATGCCGGGCACATCGAGCGAGCCCTGAAAGCCAAGGCGACCCGCACCGGGCGTGTCTCGGCGCGGATTCTCGACGACATGCTCGCCGGGATCATTCTGATCGACACCGATGGCGCGGCGGTCGGCAAGTGCAACGGTCTGACGGTGCTTGAGGTCGGCGACTCGGCGTTCGGTGTGCCGGCGCGGATTTCCGCCACGGTGTACCCGGGCGGCAGCGGCATCGTCGACATCGAGCGCGAGGTCAATCTCGGTCAACCGATCCACTCCAAAGGCGTGATGATCCTCACCGGTTATCTGGGTAGCCGTTACGCCCAGGAATTCCCATTGGCGATTTCCGCGAGCATCGCGCTGGAGCAATCCTACGGTTACGTCGATGGCGACAGTGCGTCGCTGGGCGAGGCGTGCACGCTGATTTCGGCGCTGTCGAAAACCCCGCTCAAGCAGTGCTTCGCGATCACCGGTTCGATCAACCAGTTCGGTGAGGTGCAGGCGGTCGGCGGGGTCAACGAGAAGATCGAAGGCTTCTTCCGTCTCTGCGAAGCACGCGGTCTGACGGGCGAGCAGGGCGCGATCATTCCGCAGGCCAACGTGGCGACGCTGATGTTGGATGAGAAAGTGCTGGCGGCGGTGCGCGCCGGGCAATTCCACGTTTACGCGGTGCGTCAGGCTGATGAGGCGTTGAGTCTGCTGGCCGGCGAGCCGGCGGGTACGCCGAACGAGGAGGGCGAATTCCCTGAAGGCAGCATCAACGCGCGGGTGGTCGAGCGCTTGCGCGACATCGCCGAAATGATCAGCGAAGAAGACCTCAAGGAAGCCGAGAAGGAATTGGCGCAGGAAGCATTGGCCGAAGCCAAACCCGCTTAAGCCTGGCGCGGTCAAACTGCAGGAGTGAGCCTGCTCGCGATAGCGGTGTGTCAGTCGGCAAAAATGTTGCCTGACACGTTGCCATCGAGAGCAGGCTCACTCCTGCATTTGTTTTCCACATTGGTTTTTGCAGTGATCTTCGGGAAATGTGCCATCACTCTGGCGCCAATATTCACACAATGACCATTCGGCGCCTTTTGGTTCTATCCGGCTTGCGCGGCGGACTTTTCTTCTATTCTCAGCTCAAGGATATCGACAGTATCACTGGATCGAGCCAGTCCTCCCGTGAGGGCTGAATACCGGCTTCACCGAGGGTCGCCGCCATGTCGCGCAACCTCTGCCTCACCCGTCAATGCCTGGGTCTTGTGACCCGCATCGAATGCGCCATCAAACCGTTGGCCGGCGATAACGGCATGTGGACGCTGCTCTTCGCTGCCGGCATGGCCGGCGAACAACCTTCCGCCATCAAAGCTCAGGGCCCGTTTCACGGACCGATCGCCGCCGAGTCAATCCTCGACACCATCGTTGAAAGTCTGACGATGCACGGCTATCAGTTGGCCGACGATCCGCAGATCTGGAGCCTGCACCTGCAAGCCCAGCTCCGGCAGATCAACGGTGGCCGAGGCCGCAGCCTCAATTGACGCAGATCTGCGCAGGGACTGCTGCAGGTTGCGATCTTTTCAGGGTGCCGAATCAGGCATCTGCGCCTTGTCGAGTTTGACCTCAAACCCGTATTGCACGGTGGCGAGGTCGGTTCGCTGATAGGTCTCCACGTGAGTTGGACGGCCATAAAAATAATGCACGCCAAACAGCGCCGGGCCTTCTGCGCTCGCGTCGTGGCTGACCGAAAGAATCTGCTTCAGGTAATTGCCACTGTCGTCCTTGACGAAGAAGCGCCACTCGTTGGCGGGGAACAGTTTCAGGTCCACCACCAGCGTGTTGTTCTTGATCTCCAGGCCTTTGGGCAGAGACTTGCCGTCGTAGGATTTCTTGTCGACCGTTGCCAGAAACAGCGGCATCGAGCCAACGGCGATCGCCGGGGTTTCCGGGAACAGATTCAAATCGTAGGTGATCGTCGCTCGCAGCGGATCAACCTGATAAGCCTCGGGCGGCAGTTCGATGGGTTCATCGAGTTTGCCGCTGCGTTTTTCGGTGAAGAATGTCACCGGGCTTTCACCGGGGTTGAAGTCATCGCCGAGCAGTTCATCGTTGAAGGTGCGGCGATGGGAAAACTCGATGCGCGCGGCGCTTGGGTCTTCAACCGATTGATGGACACGGATGCCAGCCTTCAACTGCTCTTCAGTGAGGCTTGCGCCTTTGAGCCAGTTCACGGCCAGATCGTCATACACCACCACCGGCAGATCCAGCGGCTGGATGGCTTTTTCCGTGGTGTGCTGATGGAACGCGCGAATGGGCAGATCCAGCGTTTTGCGGGTCACGGTGACTGCCGAGAAGTCGAGCACACTGACTTCCAGGGTTTCGATCGGGCCGTTGAAGTAGACCTTGTTGTAACGGCGCGGGTGCTGTTGATCGAAGGCTTGCTGTTCGTCGCCGAGCTGTTTTTCCAGCGTGTCGCTCCAGGTCTTCTGCTGTTGCAGGTGTGCCAGTTGTTTTTCGTAGAAGGACACCTGCTCCGGGCTTTCGTTGATCGAGCCGGCACGCACCAGATATTGCCCGGTGGCGTCGCGGGCCTGAACGATCAGCGGATTGAGCTGGGCGTCGGCGACTTCCGGAGCCAATGGCAGGTTGTTGCTGAATTCGACCTCGGCGTAGTTCTTTTCCAGTTTCAGCACTTTGACGCTGAGGTTGTCATCGGTACGCGTCTGACCGACATCCTTTTTACTCAGATCGAAACTGAACAGACGTCGCGGCGCGATCACTTCCACTTTGCCTTGCAGGCTCACCGGTTGTGGCTGGGTTTTCTTGTCCACGTCGAGACCGTCGATGAACGGGTAGGTCACGGTCAGGTCATCGGGATTGGTGACGTTGGAGCTTGAGGGGCTTAACTGAATGCCCGGATCGGTTTCCGACCACTCCGGCTGGTAAGCAATGATGCGCTTGTTGCTCAGGGTGACCGATTGCCATTCCACGCCATGGGGAAACAGGAAGCCGCCGGGAATGTTGAGGTTGAACGGGAAGACCGGTTGCAGATCCGTGAGGTAATCGGAACTGGCGTCCTTGTGCAGCACGAACAAACCATTGATGAAGGTGTCGACCAGCGCCTGCGGGGCAGGGTAGTGCTTGAGGATGCCGAGGGCGTCTTCACCGTATTCGGTTTTTGCCACCATGCTGTCGAGTTTGAGCTGGGCGCGTTCAAGCAACAGCAGCGAGCCGCCGAGTTCGGTGACGGCGTCCTTGAGCTTCGGATCGCTGATGGCATCGAGTGACTGTTCGAATTTTGCGGTTTTTTCTTCCAGGCTGAGCGCATGCTTCTCGTCACCGGGCGAGCAACCGCCGAGGAGCAGGGTCAAGCAAATTCCGGCAGTCGTTATCGGCAATCGCACATCCATTTCCACTCGTCCTGTCCGCTGTCGCTGAGCTGTCATTGGCTTGGACACTAGCAGAAAAAAATGCCACACACGCGCAGGTGACGGATTTTCGGGCAGTTTCTGGGTGTCACAGGTGGCTGGTATACTCGCCGCCGATTACCACCCCCACCCCATGTGTGAGATTCAATGGAACGCTTTATCGAAAACGCAATGTACACCTCGCGCTGGCTGTTGGCGCCGATCTACTTCGGGCTCTCCCTCGGGTTGCTGGCGCTGGCGCTGAAGTTCTTCCAGGAAGTTTTCCACGTCATTCCCAATGTGTTCTCGATGGCTGAATCGGATCTGATTCTGGTGTTGCTGTCGCTGATCGATATGGCTCTGGTGGGCGGCTTGCTGGTCATGGTGATGATTTCCGGCTACGAGAACTTCGTCTCGCAACTGGACATCGATGAAGGCAAGGAAAAGCTCAACTGGCTGGGCACCATGGATTCTTCGTCGTTGAAGATGAAAGTGGCGGCCTCGATCGTGGCGATCTCCTCGATCCACCTGTTGCGGATCTTCATGGATGCCAAGAACGTCGATCCCGAGCATCTGAAGTGGTACGTGATCATTCACATGACCTTCGTGCTCTCGGCTTGCGCGATGGGTTATCTGGACAAGGTCACCAAGCACTGATCACGCTTTGATCGCTGCAAAAAACACCGCCCGTCTGTTGCGAAACAGACGGGCGGTGTCGTTTGTGGCTTGTGCTTTGTTGCGCGCGGGCATATCCCTGTAGACGTCTTGGCTCGCCACTGCGTGAGGTGTGTTCATGAACCTGCAAGAGTTGAATGCGTTTGCCATCGCCAAAAAGGTTGATGAGCTGAACCTGATCTCCATGGAGGGCGGGATTTACCTGCTCGAAGCGCGGATGCATGGCGCGGCGTACCCGTTGAGTGATCTCAAGGGCAACATGCTGACGCTGCGTTCGGTCGAGCACGCACGGGATCTTTTGCACAGTTTCCCGGTGTTGCCGTTCAACCTCGTACACACCTCGGTACACGATGAAATGTGTGGCCTCGGCGCCAGTGGCGAGGAAAGCCTGAAAGTACCGCTTGCCTGGCGCTCGGCCCTGTAGGCCCTGCGCGCCACAGGTCTGGCATCTGTGCTAGTCTGCTCGCCCTTTTGGTTCCGGGCGCGCCGGGACGCGCTGTGCACGCACGGCAAGTCTTGTGGCCGTCCGCACAGCGGAGCAGTGTCATGTCCGAAGTAAATCTGTCCACCGACGAAACCCGCGTCAGCTACGGCATCGGCCGTCAGTTGGGTGACCAGCTGCGCGACAACCCGCCACCGGGTGTCAGCCTGGACGCGATCCTGGCCGGTCTGACCGACGCTTTCGCCGGTAAGGAAAGCCGTGTGGGTCAGGAAGAAATGTCCGCCAGCTTCAAGGTGATCCGCGAGATCATGCAAGCCGAAGCCGCTGCCAAGGCTGAAGCCGCTGCTGGCGAAGGCCTGGCCTTCCTGGCTGAAAACGCCAAGCGTGATGGCATCACCACTCTGGCCTCCGGCCTGCAATTCGAAGTGCTGACTCAGGGTGAAGGCGCCAAGCCGACCCGTGAAGACCAGGTGCGTACTCACTACCACGGCACGCTGATCGACGGCACCGTGTTCGACAGCTCCTACGAGCGCGGCCAGCCTGCAGAATTCCCGGTTGGCGGCGTGATCCCTGGCTGGACCGAAGCCCTGCAACTGATGAATGCCGGCAGCAAATGGCGTCTGTACGTGCCGAGCGAGCTGGCTTACGGCGCGCAAGGCGTTGGCAGCATCCCGCCGCACAGCGTTCTGGTGTTTGACGTCGAACTGCTCGACGTTCTGTAAGACCTGGCCTGCCTTGATGGCGGGCTGATGTAGGAGTGAGCCTGCTCGCTATGGCGTGTTTTCAGTCGACTGATGTGTTGTCTGACACACCGCTTTCGCGAGCAGGCTCACTCCTACAGTTTTTACCGCGTTTCATAGTTCTATCTTGTGATGCAGTTCGCTGGTCGGGCGCAACGCCCGGGCGTAGCAGAACAGGAACAGATTGCGCACCAGCTCCTTGAGCACCAGCGGCTCACTGGAATTCAGGCTGCTGACGTCCAGATCCCCCTGATCCTGCAGTTCATGCAAGGCTTCTTCTTCAAGCACCGCACAGACTTCACCGGTCTCCCGATGGAGGATTCTGAGGTAAGGGTGTGGGCGATCCAGCCACGCGTCGATCAAATAAGTCATGGTTCTAATCTCCTTGAAAGGTTTCAATGAGAATAATTCTTATTCATCAAATAGCAAGTGCCTATTGGCAGATTGTGAATTTTTCCGGGTAAAGATTGCGTAAGGTCAAAACGGCTGGCGTTTGGCTATTGCGTGAATTGGCTAGGGGAAAGCGGGGAGGGTGAAGCTCCATCCCACGTCGGGCGCGGGATGGATCACAACAGGTTCAGACTTTTCTGACGAACTCGGATTTGAGTTTCATTGGGCCGATACCGTCGATCTTGCAGTCGATGTCATGGTCGCCATCGCACAGGCGGATGTTCTTGACCTTGGTGCCGACCTTGACCACCAGCGAGGTGCCCTTGACCTTCAAGTCCTTGATCACGGTGATGGTGTCGCCGTCTTGCAGGACATTGCCGACCGAGTCTTTCTTCACTGCATCGTCAGAGGCCACTTCGGCTTCGCCATTGGCCGACCACTCGTGGGCACACTCCGGGCAGATCAGTTGCGCGCCGTCTTCATAGGTGTATTCGGAATTGCATTTCGGGCAGGGTGGCAACGTGCTCACTAAGGCTCCTTGGGATGTGGATCGCTAAAAGTCGCACATTGTATAAGGTTTTAGCGGCAAGCGGGCAGGCAACAAAAAGCCGCAGGCTTCGGAGAAGGCTGCGGCCCTTGATTGCTCGGGATGATCAGTGTGTGCGGGCGACCGCAAACTCACTTAATTCAACCAGCGCATCGCGATACTCGCTGGCCGGCAGCGCGTCAAGGCACTTGATCGCACGGGCCACGTAATCACGGGCCAGTTGCGCGGTGTATTCCAAAGAACCGGAAGCTTCCACGGCGATGCGGATGCTTTCCAGATCTTCAATCCCGCCTTTCTGGATCGCCTGACGCACCAGGGCTGCCTGTTCAGGCGTGCCTTCGCGCATGGTGTAGATCAGCGGCAGGGTCGGTTTGCCTTCGGCCAGATCGTCACCGACGTTCTTGCCCAGGGTTTCGGCGTCGCCCTTGTAGTCGAGCAGGTCGTCGACCAGTTGGAACGCCACACCCAGGTGATCACCGAAGGTGCGCAAGGCTTCGCTCTGCTCGGCGGTGGCACCGGCCAGCGCAGCGGCGCTGTGGGTCGAGGCTTCGAAAAGCATCGCGGTCTTGCCGCGGATGACTTCCATGTAGGTTTCTTCGGTGGTGCTGGCGTCACGAACCTTGGACAGCTGCAACACTTCGCCTTCAGCGATAATGCGCGTGGCCTGGGACAGGATCTTCATGACCGGCATCGAGCCCAGTTCGACCATCATCTCGAACGAGCGTGAGTACAGGAAATCGCCGACCAGCACGCTCGGGGCATTGCCCCACATGGCGTTGGCGGTCGAGCGGCCACGGCGCATGCCGGACATGTCGACGACGTCGTCATGCAGCAGGGTCGCTGTGTGCAGGAATTCGATGGTGGCGGCGAGCAGGCGCATGTCGTCGCCTTCGCGACCCAGGGCCTTGCCACACAGCAGCACTAATAAAGGACGCAGACGTTTGCCGCCGGCCGAGGTGATGTAATCGCCGATTTTCGATACCAGCGGCACTCGGGACGTCAGGTGCTTCTTGATGATGCCGTCGACGGCGCTAAAATCGTCCGCCACCGCGCGGTAGAAAGCTTGGGGTTGCATCAGCGAGAGTCGCTCCAGAAGGGTTGCGCGGCATGCTAGGACCCCCATCCAGACCTGTCAAGGCGCGATGGACGGCTACTTGCAAGCCTGCGGCGCCTTGCGTACAATCGCGCACCCTGAACTTCCTGGGCAGCACCTGCCTTACGCAATTGCAAGCGGGCCTTCCAGCCCCATGCAGCCATGCCAGCCAATACCTCTTCTTATAAAGAGCTGGGTGAGCAGGATTATCGGAGAAATACCATGTCTTATGCAGTAATCGTTACTGGCGGCAAGCAGTACAAAGTCGCCCCAGGTGAATACCTGAAGATCGAAAAACTGGAAGTCGCTACCGGCGAATCCGTTACCTTTGATCGCGTTCTGTTGGTTGCCAATGGCGACGACGTGAACATCGGCGCTCCAGTTGTTGCTGGCGCTACTGTTGTGGCTGAAGTGATCTCCCAAGGTCGTCACGATAAAGTCCGCATCATCAAGTTCCG